>CAZQIJ010000471.1:0-3841 GCA_964592955.1 uncultured Anaerolineaceae bacterium | reverse complement strand
GCTCCCGCGAGAACATTATGCAGACGCTCAACAACACCGCCGCCGCCATCACCTCCTTCCGCCCCCTGATTCAGACCTCGCTCAAGCTCAAGGACCCCGCCGGCGGCATCATCTTCACATCACCAGATGCAACCTTCACCTGGAAGCCGGTGTTTGGTGCCACGAAGTATAAGTTTGAGGTCACGTCTGCTACGGGCAGTGTCTTCAAACACACAGTGATTGCGGAAGACGCCTGCACCATCGAAGCATGCAGCTACGCCCCGTTTGGCGACCCGGAATGGCTGATGCCGTCCAGCGGCACCTGGCTGGTCAAGGCCCAGATGCTCGGCGTAACCATCGCCAAGAGCGGCCAACGCGCCTTTACGTCAGACCTGCTGCCGCCGACCCTCCAAGATCGCATCCCGGCACAGGACGCGGTGATCACAGACACAAACATCACGTTCACCTGGACGCACGATGCGCGCATCACGGACTATAAGCTGAGCGTCACCGACCCCAACGACGTTGTGATCGTCAACGCGGTGTTTACCGACTCCGTTTGCGTGGAAGGCACCTGCACCTACACGGTGGATCTGGCGGACCAGCCCACGCTGCTGATCAATAACGGCCTGTACCGCTGGGATCTGCGTTACTGGGCCGACAGCGTGGAGCGCCTGCGCACCAACCGCCAGCGCTTCACGCTGCAAAAGACGCTGACGGTGATCGCCCCCAATGATGGCGCAGCGCTCGTCGCGCCTATCGACTTCACCTGGGCGCATGACCCGTTCCTCACCGAGTACCGCTTGAGCTTCACCCGTAACGGGACGACGGTGCGCACCGAATGGCAGAGCGCAGACAGCGTGTGTACGCTGGAAACCTGCACCATCAGCGCCACGCGCAAGGTGGGCACGCACAAGTGGCGCGTTGAAGGCCGCAATGCGGCAGAGATGAGCGGCAAGGCCAAAAGCGACAAGCGGACGATTATCGTGGCTGAACCTGCCTGAGCGATGCGCCCGTGACGCCGTGCGGTTCACGAACGGGCGGTTTACGAACCGCCCGTTCACGTGATTGCTTGTTGTCTTGGAACCGCCTAAACACCCCATGAAAAACGCCACGTTCCATCTTGACCCATATACCGTCCAGACGGTACACTATTGGCATGTCGAATAAATCTGCCCATACCAGAGTTCAGATCCTACAGGCGGCCAGCAGCCTGATCGTGAAGGAGGGGATAGAACATCTGACGCTGGATGCCATCGCTGCCGCTGCCCACGTGAGCAAGGGCGGTCTGCTTTACCATTATCCATCGAAAGACGCGCTGGTTATGGGAATGATCGACTTCTACGTCCAACAGTTTGAGGAGCAGTTCAGCACATTTCTGACTGAAGAACCAGACAACGACACCCCGGAAGCCTGGATACGCGCCTACATCCGCGCGAGCCTGGAACCGGTACCCGGAGAGGCAGATGTTTCTGCTGGGATCATGGCTGCCGTTGCGATCAACCCCGCACTCCTCGATCCCCTGCGCGAACGCTATCGCAAGTGGCAGCATCAATTTGACCAGGCGTCGAACCCGGCGCTGGCACTTCTCGTCCGTCTGACGCTCGATGGTTGGTGGATTGCCAACCTGTTGGGGCTTGCCCCAACGAGTGAAGCTGATCGCGTCCAGCTCTATGCGACGCTGCTGAAGCTTATCGAGGAACGAAAATGAACGCATTTACCTATCTGCTGCTGGCTATCGCCACAGAAATTGTGGGGACGACTGCGCTCAAACTCTCCGACGGGTTCACGAAGCTCATCCCTGCGCTGTTTGTCGTGGTCGGTTATGGGGCCGCCTTCTATTTTCTCTCGCTGGCGCTCAAAGACATGCCGTTAGGCATCGCCTATGCCATTTGGTCGGCCATCGGGACGGTGGGTACCGTCATCATCGGGGTAATCGTGTGGGGCCAGCCCCTCAGCAAGCAGAGCATCTTTGCCATCGCGCTCATCGTTATCGGCGTGGTGCTCCTCAACTATTTCAACCAGGAGGCGCACGCCTAGCGCGCGAAGGCGCAGCCGTGTGAGATGGCCCTCCCCCCCTCAGTCCCCCGCTCCCAGCGCAGCGTTGGGGGGTGGAGGCAGGGGGGTGAGGGCTGGCAAAAATCAGCGCTGTGAAGCTGTGGGTCATGCGCAGCCAGGCAGTGGGCCATGACGTGGCGACAGCGCAGATATCCCCTCGTGACACTCTGCTGCGGCTGAAGCCGCGCAGCTTCTCGTTGGTTAGGCAGCGGCGCTGCCGGATTTGCCGACTCCTGACGCTGCTGTTACAATTTGTTACATCAGTCGCGCGCAGCGCCATCCCACCCGGACTCGGTACACGAGCGTGCTGCGCTGGTCCCTGAGAAGTGTCATCATTGTGGGCATGCCCACGCAGCGGGCCGACGTTCGGCAGGCGGCCTGCGCACATCGCACACAGCCCGCGTGCGACCCTATGCGGCTGTGCCCCTGGCTGGCGGTGCGCCATAAAACAGATCATTTTCGTTAAAATGCGGTGAATCTGCTTGTTGGACCAGGTCGGTTGTGTTACACTTTCTTACGGTTACCATGCGCAGCATCGGCTATCCGTGCCCTCCGGCATTGTGCTGCGCTGAGCATAGTGAGGTGTCTGCATCATGAACCCCAAAACGCCCTCTTACTTCGAACGGCTGGCGTTCGAACGGTTGATCACGCAGGTCGAGAATGACATACGCGCTGGCACGTTCGACCACGCCGCAACCCTGAAGAAGCTAACCGAACTGCTGCCGCACCTGAACAATCCCCCGGAAGTGATGCTGCGGCTGCGCGCGATGCATGCGCTGGGCGTGATGTATCTTATGGAACGCAGCTATGACCAGGCGCGCGCTATCCTGGGCGAGGCCGGAACACTGGCGCATGTGCTGAAACAGACCCTGTGGACCCTCAAGGTCTATAACCGGCTGGCGGCCATGGACTATATGGCCGGTGATGTGGAAAGCGCTGCGCGCGCCTATGCGCAGGCGCTGGAACTGGTGAGCGATGCCAGCGCGACTGGCGAAACGTTCGATGAGCTGTTCTCGCTCATGACCAATTATGGCAGCGCGCTCTACAGCCTGGGCCGCTATGAGGAAGCCGAAGCGAACCTGGACGGCGCGATTATGCTGTTTGAGCGCAAAGAAACTGCCACCGGCCGCAACGTCCAGCGCAACGCGATCGTCGTCAGCAACGCCCACCTGATTCTGGCGCGCATTTATATGGCACGCGGCGAACACGATCGCGCCCGGGAAAAATCCCTGCTGACGCATGAGATCTGCCAGCAGCTTAACTCCCCGGTGCGCCTGCTGCCCGCGCTGATGCTCATGCTGAATGGCGCACTCCATGCGCCGCAGCCGCCGCAGTCTCCAGAACGCTGCTGGGAGAGCATCCTGGCGCTGCTGGACGAGCAGCGCGACAATGCCAGCGT
The DNA here is from genome assembly GCA_964592955.1 of uncultured Anaerolineaceae bacterium. Lineage (GTDB taxonomy): Bacteria > Chloroflexota > Anaerolineae > Aggregatilineales > Phototrophicaceae > CAZQIJ01. The sequence continues at coordinate 405 of CAZQIJ010000471.1, read as the reverse complement.
GACCGGCGTCATGGCGAACCTGCTGCTTCAGGAAGCTGTGGAGTGGGTGCGCCTGTATGGGATGACGACGTGGGTGCCGCAGTGGGCAGAGCGCCTGGCGCGCGAAGGACACGAACGCTATCTGGCCATCAACAACGCCGCCGGGGCTGCCCAGGCCGCCGGTTTCCTGGCCAGCCTGAAGCCCGACGCCACTGTCCCTGAAGTGAAGACGACGCCTTCCGCCTGAGCCGCGCACCACATCGGGCGCGCCGCGCAATCGCCCTCACCCCCTCGTTCCTCTCTCCGTGCTGCCGCTGCGCGGCTAGGCGAGGGGGGAGGCCGTCGAAGGTCGCCACCGGGTTCGTGACCCTGTAACGGTGGGTATTTCCCCCTCGCCCAGCGAAGCGTTGGGGAGAGGGGGCAGGG
>CAZQIJ010000470.1:0-3852 GCA_964592955.1 uncultured Anaerolineaceae bacterium | reverse complement strand
CGCATCGCGCCATACGCAGGCTACACCGGCGCGCCGCCCGCCGGGATGTGGGAGCCGCTGGGCGATGATCGCGTGGATGCGCTCGTGGCACTGGCCCCCTGGAACGCGCCCATCTTCGGCACCGAGGGGCTGGCGCAGGTCACCATCCCGGCCCTCATTGTGGTGGGCACCACCGACAGCCTCACGCCGCCAGAGCGCGACGCCTACCGCTTCTATAACGAAATCGCCAGCGGCTGGCGTGGGCTGGCCGTGCTGGAAAATGCCGACCATTACGTTTTCGTGGACACATGCCCGGCATTCCTGCTCACACTCAACCAGTTCGATGCGTGTTCCGACCCGGTGTGGGATCTGGCGCGCGTGCACGACATCACCAATCATATGGCGACCGCGTTTCTGCGCTGGCAGCTTTACGGTGACTCTGAGGCTGCCGCCGCGCTTGAGGCCGTTGATTTTCGCGGGGTGCGATATTTCTCACGCGAAAGCGCCGCTGCGAGCGCGGACAGCGACCGGTGAACGAACAGACTGCCGGTGCCGTCGTGGGCGTGGACATCGGCGGCACGTTCACCGACCTGGTCATGAACGCCGATGGGCGGCTGACCATTCACAAGCTGCTCAGCACGCCAGATGACCCGTCACGGGCCATGCTGGCCGGCCTGGACGCCATCGGCGGCGGGGAAAGCCTGGCGCGGGTGGCGCATGGGTCTACCGTGGCCACCAACGCGATCCTGGAGCGCAAAGGCGCGCGGGTGGCGTTCATCGCCACGCAGGGCTTCCGGGACCTGCTGCTGATCGGGCGGCAGAACCGGCCAGATCTGTATGCGCTCGCCCCACACATCCCGCCGCCGCTGGTGCCGCGCGAGCGCTGCTACGATCTGCCGGAACGCCTGGACGCCAGCGGCGCGGTGCTGGTGCCGCTGGACCTGCACGCGCTCGATGCCATCCTCGACGCTATCGCCGCGCAGGACGTGGACGCCGTAGCGGTTTGTTTGCTCTACAGCTTCCTGAATCCGGCACACGAACATGCGGTGCGCGACCGCATCGCCGCGCGCGGGCTGAAGCTGCCGGTCGCGCTTTCGTGCGAGGTGCTGCCGGAATTCCGCGAATATGAGCGCGCCAGCGCGACGGTGCTGGAGGCGTATGTGCGCCCCATCATGGCGCGCTATGTGACGCGGCTTACCGACCGGCTCAGCGTGCCGCTGCGCATCATGAAATCGGATGGCGGCGTGATGTCTGCACAGCGGGTGCGGCGGCAGGCCATCCACACCGCGCTCAGCGGGCCAGCGGCGGGGGTGACCGGCGCATTTCATCTGGCGCGGCTGGCCGGCTATGACCACATCATCACGCTGGACATGGGCGGCACCTCCACGGACGTGGCGCTGTGCCCCGGCGGGTTGGTGCTGCGCCCAGAGTCGCACATCGACGGCCTGCCGCTGCGCATCCGGCTGCTGGATATCGAGACGGTGGGCGCGGGCGGCGGATCTACGGCGCGCATCGACAGCGGCGGCGCGCTGCGCGTGGGGCCAGAAAGCGCGGGCGCTGTGCCCGGCCCGGTTGTCTATGGGCGCGGCGGTACCCTGGTCACCGTCAGCGACGCCAACGCCGTGCTTGGACGTTTGGATGCTGATCACTTTCTGGGTGGCCACATGCGGCTCGATACCGGCGCGGCAGAAGCAGCCTTCCAGCCGCTGGCCGCCGCGCTGCAGATGAGCGTGCGCGCGGCTGCGCAAGGCGTGATCGCGGTCGCCAATGCCACCATCGACCGGGCGGTGCGGCGCGTTTCGGTGGCGCGCGGCCACGATCCGCGCGCGTTTACGCTGGTCGCGTTTGGCGGCGCGGGTGGGCTGCATGCGTGCGCCATCGCAGACGGGTTGCGCATGCGCCGCATCCTGATTCCGCGGTATCCGGGGGTGCTGTGTGCCTTCGGGCTGCTGGTGGCAGATGTCACGCTGGAATACAGCCAGACACTGCTGTGTGCGGTTGATGATCCGCGCATCGATGCAGCGCTGCGTGACCTGGGAGAACAGGCGGCGGCGGACCTCCAGCGCGAGGGCCTGCGCGATGCGCTGCTGACACCCCTGCTGGACATGCGCTATCGCGGCCAGGCGTATGAACTGAGCATAGCAGAAACGGGCCATGGGGCGGGGCGGCGCGCAGCATTTGAGGCGGCGCACGAAGCGGCCTATGGGTACACGCTGGCGCGCCCGGTGGACGTGGTGACGGTGCGGGTGCAGGCGGTGGGTGTGGTGGATAAACCCGCGCTTGAACCGGAAGCGGTCACCCCGCAGCAGCTCACCGGTACCCGCTTCGAGCGCGAGGCGCTGCGTCCGGGCGCGCGTTTCTCTGGCGAGGCGCTGGTGTTCCAACTGGACAGCACGAGCTACATCGCGCCAGGATGGGAAGCGCAGGTGGATGCTTACCATAACCTCATTCTGGAAAAACGGTACAATTGAGAGACGCGGTGTTACGCTGCCAGGCGCAGATCAGTACGCAGGAAACCATAGGGATAGAGGCACGGCGTGGCCCGCCCCACAGGGGATGGCGTTTCGCCGATGTGGACTGGTTACGATGAGAATAGGAAAAGTGGATGAACGTAATCCGACAACGGAAGTGGACAGAAGCCGAACTGACAGCCGCCGGATTCCGCTATTTTGAGCGGCGCAAGCAGCGGCTGCTGGCCGGACGCCTGCCCGCCTCACATGCGCCGCTGGTTGTGCAGTATTCTGAGGGTGTGGGTTATGCGGAGGCCGGCGACGTGCTGTGTTTTGAACCCGGCGACAGCGTGCGGGCGCATATCCTGGATTACACCTACTGGTCCGTGAAGGCCGAGATCTTCGCCTCCACCTACCGCCGTTGGGACGGCGCAGAGATGCCGATGAGCGCGCCAGAACAGCATCTCTACCGGCACGGGTGCCGCCCCTACTACAAGTTCCGCGGGGCATGGGCAAAGAAGGTCACCCAGCCCACCTGGATGCAGAGCCTGGAAAGCCCCGAACCGCAGTTGCTGCAGCCGGGGGTGTGGCTGCTGGTGGGCGATACCGGTGAACCCTGGCACGCGCCGGATGACGCTTTTCGCAGGCGTTATGTGATGCCAGCCGCCGCCGTGCGCTGAACCGCGCGGCTCGCACGAGATACCCTTCATGACAGGACTGCGGCAGTGACCCGTTTGGCAGTGCTCTCGGATATTCATGGCAATTTACCGGCGCTTGAGGCCGTTTGCGCCGATTTCGCGCCCCTGGCGGTCGATCATGTGATTGTGACCGGCGACAGCATCAACTGGGGGCCGTTCTCCCTGGAAGTGCTGGAGACCATTCACGCCCGGCGCTGGAGCGCCATCCGCGGCAATCACGAGTTCTACATGCTCTATTACCAGACGGCATCCATGCCCAGCGGCTGGCTCACCTATGCCACCCCGCCCTGGCTCAACAGCATCATCCCAAAGGACTGGCGCATGGTTGTGGCCGCCATGCCAGATCAACTGACACTCGTCTTCCCGGATGCGCCCCAGGTGCGCGTGGCGCACGGCATCCCCGGCGACCACTGGCGCGGCATCTACCCGAAATCCACCAGCGATGACGACATCCGAACGCTGCTGGCCGGTGTGGGTGAATCCACCGTGCTGCTGGGGCACACGCACCTGCCAATGGCCCGGACGTGTGACGGCTGGCAGGTCCTCAACCCGGGTTCGGTGGGCGTGCCTTTGGATGGCGACCCACGCGCCGAATACATGCTGCTGGACGGCAGCGCAGACGGCTGGACGGCAGCCTTTCGCCGCGTGGCCTATGACCGTCAGCAGCTCTATGAGTCGATCCACTCGCGCGGTATGATCACAGCGCTGGGGGCACCCGGGCGCTT
>CAZQIJ010000469.1:0-3870 GCA_964592955.1 uncultured Anaerolineaceae bacterium | reverse complement strand
GGAAGGCCACCGCATCTACAACCTCGGCGAATCGGCGACGACGACGCTGGCAGACGCGCTAAACGGCCTGAGCTTTGTCGAGTATCAGACCGGGCAGTTTGATCCGGCCACGCTGCTGGCACAGGAAGCGCTGGATGTGGCATATGCGGCCAGCGACCGCAAGAATATCGCCCGCGCGCTGAATAATCTGGGGGTGATTGCGGAGCATGTGGGCAGCCTGGACGCGGCCACCAGCTATTACGAACAGGCGCTGAATGCGTTTCGCAGCGGCGACGACCTGCGCGGGATGGCGTCTGCGCTCAACAACCTGGGATCCGCAGCAGACAGCCAGGGCGATTATGAGACGGCGCGCGGCTACTACAGCGAGGGCCTGCGGATCTGCCGCGAACTGGCCTACCGGCACGGCATCGCCATTCTGCTCAATAACCTGGGGGTGGTGCTGGAACGCCAGCAGGATGACGACGGCGCGCGGCGCTACTACGCAGAAAGCATCGACATCGCGCGCCAGATCCAGAACCGGCGCAGCCAGCTTACATCGTCGCTGAACGCGGCCTATGTGAGCCGCGATGACGAGGCGCGCGGCTTCTTGCGCATCGCGCTGCAAGTGCTCAGCGTTGACCATGACCCGCAGTTGGTGCCCTACACGCTGGCCAGCGCTGCCCGCTGGCTGCTGCGCCGCCAGGTCAACCCGGATCCACAGCGTGCGGCGCGGCTGGCCGGGCTGATGTCCACCCTGCCCACGCTGGACGTGGATTTTGTGGTGCTGCGGTCTGATCCGCTGCTGGCGGCGCTGCGCGCGTCTGTTGATGCGGCGGCGCTGGACGCGCTGCTGGCCGAAGGCGCGGCGCTGGATCTGGCCGCGACGCTGGACGCGCTGCGCCTGGAACTGCTCCCGTAGAGGTGCGGGCGCTTCCCCAACGGGCGCTTCTTGAACCGCCCTTACGAAGACACGCGAAGCGGGGGAATACCCACCGGTTCAGGGTTTCCGTGCCCGGTGGCAACCTTCGACGCCTCCGCAGCGCCATGCGCCATGCGCCATAAACGAGGACACCCCCGAATTGGGGGTGCCTCGTTATGGGTGGGGTTATATCGCCTGCGCCGCGACGCCAGCAAAGTCGGGTGGCGGTGGTCAGTCGGAGGCTTCCGAATGTGTCACCGGGCGAGGAGTCGTAGGCCGACTTCGTACTCTGCGCTGGGTCGCTTTGTCAGGCGTGAAGGGCAAATTCAGCCTATGACATCATTATCCGGCAATGCCCGGTTTCATGATAGTGGCATTCGTCGCAGCTTTTTGTGAAAGTTATCACTTGCGGGCGTTTTCTGGCGGCGCTGTCAGCGATTGGTGCGCGCCAGCAAAGCCACCTGGTGCGCCACGTACTGCGCCCACGCCTCCACCGTCTCCCAGTTGCGGTAATCCTCGCTCACCGTGTAGGTATTCTGTGCGCCGTCATAGCGCAGCGCCAGCGTCCAGCGCTCATCCGGCGAGATCGTATGGCGGTCCACGCGCCCGGCAAACACCATAACCTCACGCACGTCGAAATCGACTACCGCATCGTGCTGGATGTAATGGCGTATGGCGTGTTCGCGGCCACCGCTTTCCAGCACCCGGATGCACGTAATCCACAGGTACATGGGCAGCCGCGCGAGTTCGGCTTCGTAGCGGCGGAAGAAAAGGGACAGGGACTTGAGCCACATCCCGGAGTAAATCGGTGCCCCTGGCACGATAACGTCGAACCCTTCCAGGCTGGTGATGTGACGCACGTCGTTGACGGTGACGGTGTGGCCCTGCGCACGCATGATTTCGCCCATGAAGTGCGCGATGTCGGCGGTTGATCCGTGTTCGGTTGCGAATGCGATGAGAATCTGCACGCAGTATGTCCTTACAGTAAATGGGTAACTGCTCAGGTACGGGATGCAGCCGGAAACTTTCACCCTTTCACCCGAACGCTACCGGGAGAGATTTAGGGCGCGGCCCAGTTCGCCGCAACTTCGACGGCTGAGGAGTTACGTTGATGCGCAATATAAATATTCTGGGTAATCCCGCGGCAGGAGTCAAGCAAACCACACCGCCCCACAGTACAGGTTGAGGCCAGACCAAGCCACAGCGCTCCCGTGCGGCAGCCGCGTGAGCAACACACCCAGAGGTTTTTAATAGCCCGTTCATCCGGCGTCAGTAGACTATGCGGAAATCGGCGGGCATTGCGAAGCGTCATCCTTATGGCACGGCGGCATTCCCGCGCGCTCGCTGCGCAGTCAGTGATCGTTCTGACATTACAATTCAGGTTAAGGGAATGACTTATGACTCAACGCTATAGCCGCACGCTTGGCGGGGTGCTTGTGGAGCCAAGCCGGTGCTGCTTTCGGGTGTGGTGCCCGAATGCGCGCCGTGTTGAACTGGTGCTGCTGCCGCAGCGCGAAGTCCTTTATATGCAGGCGGAAGGCGACGGCTACTATGCCGTGACGACCAGCGTGCAGCCTAATCAGCAGTATGTGTACCGGCTGGACGGCGAAAGCGAACGCCCCGACCCGGCATCCACGCACCAGGCCGAAAGTGTGCATGGCCCGTCGGTGGTCACAGACCCCACGTTCACATGGCGCGACGCCCTGTGGCGCAACCATACCCTGCGCGACTATGTCATGTATGAGCTGCACGTGGGCACGTTTGCGCCAGAAGGCACGTTCGATGCCGTGATCCCGTACCTGGACGGCCTGCGCGACCTGGGGATCACGGCGGTGGAGCTGATGCCCGTCGGGCAGTTCCCCGGCAGCCGCAACTGGGGCTACGATGGCGTGCTGCCCTACGCGGTGCAGAACAGCTATGGCGGCCCGAATGGGCTGCGCCGCCTGATGGATGCCTGCCACACGCGCGGGCTGGCGGTGATTTTGGATGTGGTTTACAACCACCTGGGGCCAGAGGGCAACTACCTGTCGCAGTTCGGCCCATACTTCAGCCGCCGCTATCAGGGCCCGTGGGGAGAAACGCTGAATTTCGACGGCGCGCACAGCGATCACGTGCGCCGCTATTTTGCAGAGAACGCGCTCTACTGGCTGGAAGAATACCATATCGACGCGCTGCGGCTGGACGCGACCCACGCCATCGTTGACCAGGGCGCGACCCACTTTCTCGAAGAACTGGCAGAGCGGGTTGCGGCGTGGTCTGAACGCAGCCATCGCCGCGTGTACCTGATCGCGGAGCATGATGGCAGCAACCCGCGCCTCACACGTCCGCTGGCGGCTGGCGGGATGGGCATGGATGCGCAGTGGCTGGATGACCTGCATCACAGCATCCACACGCTGCTGACGGGTGAAAACCTGGGCTATTATGCGGACTATCACAGCTTCGACCAGTTGGTGAAGTGCTACCGCGAAGGCTTCGTTTACTCCGGGGAGTATTCGCAGTTTCACCAGCGCCGTCATGGGCGCTCTGCCCAGGGCATACCTGCGCAGCGCTTCGTCGTTAGCATGCAGAATCATGACCAGGTGGGCAACCGGATGCAGGGCGAGCGGCTGACCACGCTCACCGATCACGACGGCGTGAAGCTGGCCGCAGGGGCGACACTGCTATCGCCCTACCTGCCGCTGCTGTTCATGGGCGAGGAATATGGCGAAACCGCGCCCTTCCTCTACTTCGTCTCGCACGGGGACGCCGACCTGCTGCGCGCGGTGGGCGAAGGCCGCAAGGCAGAGTTCGCGGCTTTCAACTGGCAGGACGAGCCGCCAGATCCGGGCAGCGAGGCGACGTTTACGCGCAGCAGGCTCACCCATGATCATGGCGACGGCGTGCTGCATGGCTTTTACTGCGCGCTGCTGGCGCTGCGGCGCACGCTGCCCGCCCTCCGCAATCCAGAGCGTGCAGACATGCAGTTGTGGGCC
>CAZQIJ010000468.1:0-3902 GCA_964592955.1 uncultured Anaerolineaceae bacterium | reverse complement strand
AATGGGCAAGGAAAAGCCCTACCCCACAGGCGAGGTATGGCCCTGATGCTACTCAATGCGGCGGCGTGCGTTCACACTATTCGTCCAGCAAGCGGGCAGAGGCGAAATCGCCCTCACCCTGAATCCCGCTCCCGACCGCTGCTGCGCGGCCAGGAGCGGGACTTCACGAAACGCCTTGCCCCCCTCACGCAACGAAACGGTCAGGAGCGAGGGAAAGGGGACTGAGGTTCGGCAAGCCCTGTGGTGTTACGACGACGCCTCGATGTTGAAGCGCACACGCAATGAGTCTGCTTCGTAGGGGGTGCCGAATGTGCCCAGCGTTGTCGTGGTGACCTTCGCCACATAACGCCCATCGGTCAGCGTCACTGCCGGGTCGAACGAGGCGAGCGCAGCCGTGCAGATTTCGGCGGTGCAGATTTCGGCGTGATCAAACGTTTCATCCACGACCAGCGTCTTGCCTTCTGCCGTCTTCTCCCAGATGCGCAGGCGATAACTACTGACATTCGCAAGCGCTACCCATGCAAGCGCCGGGCTGGCGGTGTCATAGGTTTTTGGGGTAAGCAGCAGCGGATCCGGTTCCACCCAATACGTAGGGAAGCCGAAGATAATGTGGAAGTTTTCCCACCGGTAGTTCACCGCGCTGTTCCCCGCGCTTTCAAATTCACCGTTCACCGCATACAAACGCCAGCGGTACGGACCTTGCGGCAGGTCTTCGGTGTACTGGTAGGTGCAGGTTTCGGCGTCACACGCTGGCGTTACCGTCTCGTTGAAGACGATCGTACCCACCGCGGGATTATTCCACGCTGCATCGTTCGCTTCGATCTGAAGCCGGTAGCTTTCTGCCAGCGCAACCGGCGTCCACACAAATTGCGGCGCGGTGCCATCTTCAGTGGCCGCATACTGGTAGTTCGGGCTGATCAGGCTGGGGGTTCCAGGAAAATCAACCGCGAACTCTAAGTCTCCTCGGGTCTTGCGAGCCGCCACAGCGGTATTGCGCGCCTGAATTACAAGGAAATACTGCGGGAGCACTAACGGCTGCGACGTATTGGCTAACGGCGTGGTGACCTGATAGGTGCAGGTGGATTCACTCCCGTCACAGGTGAAGAATGCGGCGCTCTGCCACCCGGTATTCACAAACGAACCATCAGTGTTGGCGTCCTTAATCCGAACGCGGTATTCGGCGGCCTGGGGCACCCGCTCCCATTCGATGAGCGGCGTGTTGTCTGCAATCGGCGTTGTGCTTGTAACAGGGTTCAGAATGTTGATCCAGCCTGGAAACATCACCCAGAATTCCTGGCTTTCACTGCGCGTTTTGCCACTGTCGTTCTTGGCCACAACCTGCCAGTTGTAAAGCCAGTTCTTAAAGGTCGGCGTGTCGATGGTGACCGTACACACCGTGTCGGTGCAGATATCGGCAGGGGTGTAACGTGTCGTGAGGTAGGAGTCGAAATTGAAGTCGTTTATCACCAGGCGGTAGGCGGTTACAGCGTCCTCAGCCGGGTTCGGCTGCCACTCAAACGTAACGCCAAGCGCATTGATCGTTGTATCGGCAGCAGGGCTGATGAGCACGGAGCACTGGGGACTGCGGTGGACTGCGCGCTGAGCGGCAGCAGACTGAGAGCGGCGAACGCTGCGACCAGGACAAACAACAGCATAGAACGAGACTTCATGAACGTTGATCTCCTTTTGTGGTAGACGCTGACTCCATTATTCCCCTATATGCTTAGTGGGTCAATAGTACGAGTAGGGTAATCCGCCTCTGATATTGGAAGCGTTACGGAATCTCGATGCGTGGGTACATGAGATATGAAATTCGTAACATACGATTTTGCTAGCCGAAGAGTGACCGTACTGCAAGTGCGACCTGTAGTGGTAACGACTCAGCCACCGAAGCGGCGTCTCACCGCTGGCCAGATGGCCGCCAATAATTGTCACGCGATGGTCTGTCCGTTTTTCGCCATCTGCATTACACTCATGGAAGACAAACACAATCAAGAGCACAAGCATGGCCCGCACCATAAACAAACTGACGATAGTTGCCCCGTTCTTCAACGAAGAGACCAACGTCACCGTTTTCTATGACGCGCTGCGCACCCACCTCGACCCGCTAAACCTGGCGCTTGGGTTCGTGTTCGTGGATGACGGCAGCAGCGACCACACCCTGCGCGCGCTGCAGGCGCTGGCCCATGCCGATTCGCGCGTGCAGGTCATCGCGCTCTCGCGCAATTTCGGGCATCAGCTTGCCCTCACCGCTGGCCTGGACTTTGCCGACGGCGATGTGATCGTCTCGCTGGACAGCGACATGCAGCACCCGCCATCGTTCATCCCGCAGATGCTGGCCCATTACCACGCCGGGGCGGATGTGGTGTATGCCGTGCGCGCCGCCAACGAGAACGTTGGGCCCATCAAACGCATCACGTCAGATGGCTATTACCGCGTGCTTTCCCAGGCCACAGAGACACCCGTCATTCGCGGTGCCAGCGATTTTCGCCTGATGGCCGGTCATGTGCTGCGCCATCTTCAGCAGCTCCGCGAGCAGCACCGCTACCTGCGCGGCATGATCCCCTGGATGGGCTATCCCTACGCGGTCATCCCCTATCCTCAGGGCGAACGGCACAGCGGCACCTCCAAATATACCCTGCGTAAAATGATGCGGCTGGCCCGGCACGGCCTGTTCTCGTTTTCCACCGTGCCGCTCACCATGATCACCTGGGCGGGCTTCGGGCTGGCCGGGCTGGCGCTGCTCTACCTGCTGTTTGTGCTGGTCGTGTGGGCGCAGGGCATCGCGCTGGAGGGCTGGACATCCATCGTCTTCGGCATGATGCTCATCGGTGCGGTGCAGTTGATTTCGCTCGGCGTCATCGCGCAGTATATCGGCATGATCTTCGAGCAGAGCAAAGGCCGCCCCCTGTACCTGATTCGCCCGGACGAAAGCATCATCCACAGCCAGCCAGCACCCCCAGAGGAAAGCGCAGCCCGATGACCGATAAGCGTGTGTTCTACGATCAGATCGCAGACGAGTTTGACGCCGTCATGAATAGCTATGAGGTGGAAAAACGCCTGCGCCTCATCTTCGACACGCTGCTGCCCGAACACCTGGACGGCAAGCGCGTGCTGGATATGGGCTGCGGCACCGGCATCTTCACGCAGCGCCTTGCAGCACGCGGCGCGCGCGTCGTCACGGCAGATATCGGCCCCAAACTGGTGGCGCTTTCACGCCAGCGCACCCCCACAGCGCTGCCCGCTGCCGCCAGCCTGGAGTCGCTGGCCTTCGCGGCAGATACCTTTGACGTCATCGTGTGTACCGAAGTCATCGAACACACGCCATCGCCCCAGCGCTCGGTCGCAGAACTGATGCGCGTGCTAAAGCCGGGTGGCGTCCTCGTGCTCACCGTGCCCAACCGCGTGTGGCACCTCAGCGTTAAGGTGGCAGACCGGCTTAACATCCGTCCCTATCACGGCCTGGAAAACTGGGTATGGCGTGCCGACCTGCTCCGCTGGATGCGCGCCAGCGGCGGCGAGGTCGAAACCGTGATCGGCTTCAACCTGCTGCCCCTGTTCTATAAGCCGCTCTATGGCCTGCTGGACGCGGCAGACCGCCTGCGCCTGCTGCACCCCGTCATGGTCAATATTGGCGTGCGCGTTACGAAGCAGCCCCCGGCTCCACCCGCCACCACACGCCCGTACATTCCGGCAGGATAACCCGGTTTTCCTGCCGGGCGCGCGCCGCCAGGTCATCCGCCAGTTCATCCCCAAAGAAGAAGCGCGTCAGATCGTCGGCCTCGTCCAGCGACTCGAAGCGGTAATCCGTGCGAATCCAGCGGTGCCTGAACCCCAGGTCATTTTCCAGCCAGTGATAATAGTCAGCCAGCAGCGCGTTGGGGGGGTGCGGGGTTTCGCGG
>CAZQIJ010000467.1:0-3913 GCA_964592955.1 uncultured Anaerolineaceae bacterium | reverse complement strand
GGTTGTATCATATTGGGTCTTTACATCGCGTTGGGTTCGAGTATGCCGTAATCCCCGGTACTGCGTCGGTAAAGGACACTGATCTTGCCGGTGGTGGCGTCCTGAAACATAAAGAAGGCATGTCCCAGCAGTTCCATCTGATTAATGGCTTCCTGCTCTGTCATCATTGTGACTGGTACCTGCTTGCGGCGCACGACTTCGGCTTCGAACTCTGGGTCGTCCACGATCACTTCTTCGGGCAGCTCTTCAGCAGTCTTCAGTTCCTCAAGGGTGGCGAAGAACTGCTCTTTGGCATCCTTCTTGCGGGGATCGCGTTTGCCCTTAAAACGGTGAATGCGCGTGTACATTTTGTCTACCGCTGCGCCAATGGCCGCCATTACTGCGTCCCTGCCGTTGCCGGCAATCTTCTCCTCTGCGCGCAGAATGGCTCCACGTTCATGACGGAGCGTGATTTGCGCAATGGTGACATCATCGCCACGACGGGTATGCTCTTTCGTCAGCTCCATGCGCAGATCTGCGATGCTGGGCAGGTAGCGTTCAAGACGTTCGAGCTTTTCGCGCGCAAACTCCTCGATCCCTTCAGTAACTTTAATGTTTTGCCCGTGAATGGTGATATTCATAACGGCTCTCCCATAGGTAAAAACCAGCGATTTCACCGTATGCCCGGATGTCTTCATCCATCCGAACGCCCAAACGTTCCCGTGGGGTGCGGCCTCCAGGTTTAAGAGACCGTAAAAACGTCTGGTTGTATCTTAACTTATCACCATTCCGTTACAGAGTCCAGCACAATTATCTGAGGGCTGACAGGGCGTATGCAACTGCTGAGTCTGCATGGAGCGCTGTGGTATCAAACACCGGAACCGGGCTGTGTTCCGGCTTTATCAGCAGACCGATTTCTGTGCAACCGAGGATAATCCCCTCTGCCCCCTGTTCGGCCAACCGCTGCATCACCTGCTGGTAAAGCCTGCGCGACTCCTCACGAATCAGGCCGACAACCAGTTCATCATAGATGATGCGGTTCACTGCGCGCCTATCGTCTGCTGCCGGAACAATGACATTAAGCTGATGTAATTCGGTGAGACGTCCTTTGTAAAAATCCTGTTCCATCGTGTAGCGGGTACCCAGCAGCCCCACGGTTTGCAGCCCCTGCGCCTTGATCGCTGCGGCTGTTGCATCTGCAATATGCAGCAAAGGCAGCGAGACGGCCTGCTGCACTTCTGCGGCCATACGGTGCATCGTGTTGGAACAGATGACAATGCACGCCGCGCCACCGCGTTCCAGGCGCTGCGCCGCCGCGATCATCCTCGCCGTCGCTTCGTCCCACTGTCCCGAAGCCTGCAGAACCTCGATCTCGGCAAAATCGACCGAGTACATCAGGCAGTCCGCACTGTGCAGGCCACCCAACTGAGCACGCACCGCCTCATTAACCAGGCGATAATATTCGAGGGAAGACTCCCAGCTCAGCCCGCCAATTAGTCCGATTGTTTTCATTCATGCCGCTCCGTCATGCCGTTCCGCGAGTTGTATGGTTGTTCAGTAGGAGGATGTTCAACGCGTGAGGGGTGGGCTGGAAACCGTCAGCCCGTAAACCGCTTTCGCACCTGCGGCGTTCAGCGCCTGCGCACAGGCTGCCAGGGTTGCGCCGGTCGTACACACGTCATCCACGATAAGCATGGCCCGCCCAGAAACAAGCACCGCGTCTGCGGCAAATGCACCTGCCACATTCTGCAGCCGTTCCTCCCTGGATAACCCAACCTGCGAGGTCGTTTCGCGGGTGCGTACAAGTGCAGAAGGGTTGCAAGGAACCGCCATCAGACCGGCCAGCGCATCTGCCAGAAGCAGCGCCTGGTTGTAGCCCCGCGCTTTGAGCCGTGCGTCCGGGCTTGGGACAGCGACAATCAGATCCGGTTTCCAGGCCAGCAGCGCTAACGCGGCCTGCAAACGCTCTGCCAGCGGTGTGGCCAGCGTCGTCACGAAATCATACTTCAGGGCCTGCACAGCAGCCTGAAGCTGTCCTTCGTGCAGCCCGGTGGCAGCCAAAGCCTCAAGCCCTTCAAGGGAGCGCGTCAGCAACACCATGGGAACGGCCTCGAGAGCGCGTGTGCACGCACTGCACCACGCCACATCCACCCGGCCACACCCCGCGCAGGCGGGAGGAAACACCCAATCCAGTGCCTGCTGCCACAAACGATGAAGCCCGGACGGAATCCGGGCTTCTATAGTCAACACTTCTGGCATCAGAACGCGCCGCCGGCGTCCGTACCCATCACTTTCAGCACGGCAGGGCCAAGCAGCACAATCCAGATCGACGGGAAGATGAGCAGCACCATCGGGATCATCATCTTCACAGGGGCCTGCTGCGCTTTTTCCTGTGCGCGCTGACGGCGTTTCACACGCATCTGGTCAGACTGCACGCGCAGGATTTTCGCCATACTCACACCCAACTGATCCGCCTGAATAATGGCGGCGACGAAGGCGTTTACGTCGGCCACGTCCACGCGTTCCGCCATGTCTTTCAGCGCCTCGCGGCGAAGTTTGCCAAGCTGAATTTCGCGCAGCACACGCCCAAAGGCCAGAGCCAGCTCGTTATCCCACTTCTCGTAAACCTTACCCATTGCCATGTCGAAACCGAGACCGGCTTCAACGCAGATGACCAGCAGGTCAAGCGCGTCTGGCAGCGCACGAAGCACACTCGCCTGGCGTTTGGAGATGCGGTTACGCACCAACAAAACCGGCAGGTAATACCCGGCAATGCCCGATCCAATCGTATAGGCGATGGAATTCAGCGGGGCAGGGTTGGTGATTTTGATCACCAGAAACAGCAGCGCGCCCGTGAAGAACAACAGGACAGTCGTAACAATTCGGATGGCGAAGAAGGTCGTCGGGTCGGTGGTCATCCCTGCCATTTCCAGCATGCGTCGCGTCTCTTCGAGCTGCTTCTGCGGCGTGAACCTGATCGTGATGTTTCCCAGCCAACGCAGCATCGGGATAATGATACGGTCGCGGAACGACAGCGAAAGTTCGATTTCTTCCAGTGAACCGGGAAGTTCGCGCTCACCATACTGAGAAAGACGATCCTGAAGCGGGTCACGCTGGCGATCATCACGAAGACCGGTGTATACCAGCCCTGCGACAATAAGCAGCCCCGCGAGGATAAGTAAACCGATAAGCGGTGTCATTGCCTTCTAATCCCTCGGCTAAATCTGAATATCGATGATTTTCTGGATGACAGCGGTCCCGATTCCGATCAAGGCTAAACCAGCCCCAAGCATCGGCCAGCCGCAAAGGCGGTTCTCGAACATTGGCCCCATATAGCCTGGATTAATCGCGTTCAGGAACAGCGCCAGCCCGATAGGCAAAAAGCTGATAACCATCCCGGTGATGCGCCCCTGAGACGTCAGCACGCGGATTTCGCCTTTCAGCTTGATACGTTCGCGGATGGTGTTGCTGATGACTTCGAGAATTTCAGACAGGTTACCACCAACCTCACGCTGAATATTCACGGCCGTAATCACCAGATCAAGGTCGTCACTCTCCACACGTTCCAACAGGTGGTTCAGCGAGTCTCCCATGTCGATGCCCAACTGCACTTCCTGCACAACGCGCTTGAACTCCGTCTTGGTGGGTTCCGGGGCATCGCGCGAAATCGCTTCCATGGCCTGCATCACACTGTAGCCAGAGCGCAGCGCATTCACCCACAACCCCAGCGTATCTGGC
Source organism: uncultured Anaerolineaceae bacterium (assembly GCA_964592955.1). Classification (GTDB taxonomy): domain Bacteria; phylum Chloroflexota; class Anaerolineae; order Aggregatilineales; family Phototrophicaceae; genus CAZQIJ01. Next base: position 196 of record CAZQIJ010000467.1, on the reverse strand, counting down.
AGTTGGGTTTCAAATGCAATCAGGCGCTGGCTGATTTTGCGCGAGACGAAGATGCGTGGGGCAAAGAAGCCGAGGAAGGCTGCCAGAATGGAGAACACAATATCCCCGGAAAAGAGGACAAAGAATGCAGCCGCAAAGAAACCGGCCATAGAGATCACATGCAGTGCCGCGAATTCTGCAACGGTCAGCTTCAGGT
>CAZQIJ010000466.1:0-3922 GCA_964592955.1 uncultured Anaerolineaceae bacterium | reverse complement strand
GTTTGCATCACCAGCTCAACCGTCACATCCTCTTCACTCTCATGCCAGGAGTCAAAGTCGGTAATATGCGCGACGGTGGCATACGCGATTTCGGCTTCGCGCGCCAGAAACGCCTCTGGAACCGTCGTCATGCCCACCAGGCTGCATCCCCACTGGCGAAAGATGAGGCTCTCTGCCCGTGTGCTGAAGCGCGGCCCCTCGATAATGATGAACGTGCCGCCATGATGGCAGGTCACCCCTGGCAGCCCCTGCGCGACCTGGTACAGGTGCTGTGCCAGTTCGGGTGAAATCGGGTCGGCAACAGACACATGCCCCACGATTCCGTTCTCAAGAAAGCTGCGTCCGCCGCGCTCTGACTTGGTGTAATCGACAAGCTGGTCCGGAATCGCCAGATGGCCAGGGCGGTAATCCTCGCGCAGTGAGCCGCAGGCATTGGCCGCGATGATAAACCGCACGCCCAGCGTTTTCAGCGCGTAGAGGTTGGCACGATAGGGGATTTCTGACGGGGCATGAACGTGCCCTTCACCGTGCCGCGCCAGGAACGCGACGCGTTTGCCGCTGAGCGTCCCCAGCACGATGTCGCTGCTCGGCTTGCCATAGGGCGTCTCCACAGCCAGCGTCGTCTTGTCTGTGATCTCCGGCATCCGGTAGATCCCAGAGCCGCCAATCACCCCAATATGTACAGTTTCTGTCATGCGGTATGCTCTCTTGTCCGAATTCCTGAACTCAGGACAGTAACTCAAGGTGGTGGATCGGTTAAAGTGTCGCCCTTATCGTACCACCATCCACCGGCAGCGACACCCCTGTGATGAACCCACCCGCTGGCGAACACAGAAAAACAGCCGCATTGGCAAATTCCGCTGGCGTGCCGATGCGGCGGAGGGGGATTTCTGCTGCGGATTTCTGCATCTCCTCATCCACGCTGGTACCCCCTTTAACCGCGCGCGCCTGCATCAGGTGCTGGATGCGTTCTGTATCTGTCGTGCCGGGCAGGATGCTGTTCACCCGAATCCCCTCTGGCCCCAATTCAAGCGACAGGGTCTTGGTAAGGCCGATGACCGCCGGACGAAGCGCGTTGGAAAGCGTGAGGTTGGTTACGGGCTGCTTGGCAGACATCGAGGTCACGGTGAGGATTGCTGCACGCGATGACTCGCGCAGAAATGGCAGCGCCGCACGGATGAGGTGAACTGCGCTCATGAATGTGAGATTGACCGCGCTTTCCCAGGCTGCCGCGTCGAAATCATCAAACGTCCCGGCAGGCGGGCCGCCCGCATTGGTCACCAGAATATCCAGGCCGCCCAGCGAACCCGCGGCTTCCGTAACAATCTGGGTCACACTGTCTGCCCGCGTCACATCGCCCGCAATCGCCACCACAGTATTGCCAGTTTCCGCGCGCATGGCATCTGCCGCTGCCTGTAATTTGGCGGCATCACGGCTGTTGATCACCACACGCGCCCCTTCCTGGCTAAAACGCCGCGCCGTCGCCGCGCCTAAACCCTGGCTGGCAGCAGTCACCAGCACCCGTGCGTCCTTCAATCCCAGGTCCATAACTGCACCTCCACAAAGCTTTAATTTTCGAGGTCAACGCGAAAATGAAGATGACCTACACCGATAACGTCTCCGTTGGTGATAATCACCGGACGGCTAATCAACATCCCGTTAAGCGTTGTTCCGTTGCGACTCTTGCGGTCTTCCAGCCACCATTGGCCGCTGCGGCGCGCAATGAGTGCATGGTCGCTGCTGGCCGTCGTGTCGTCGATGCGAATGGTGTTGGTGGGGGCACGTCCCAGGCTGGTTAACGGAAGCAGCGGGTAGATATCCCCGGTCAGAACGTAGCTGCCATCCACCTCGTGCAGGGCAACCAGGTGCCCGTAGGCGCGGCGGCTTTCCGCAACCTGCTGCACCGCGCTGCGGTATTCCCGCCACACCACCAGGAACAGCACGACGAGCAGCGCCAGCAGAAGCCCGGCGGAAATGAGCCGCAGCAGGAAAAGGGCAAATTCGAGCGTCACCGGGGAACCTCGTATGACTTATGCACTGGCTTGGTCAGCATGGAGGTGCCATCGCGCACTTCAACTGACGGGATCAAGGCTGTCGGTTTGCGCAAGGTGGGACTCCTCGTCGCTGCCGTCTTCCACATAAACCATTTGCGTTTTCCCGACCTGAATCACATCGCCTGTTTGTAACTGATGTTCTTTAACGCGCACGCCGTTCACATAGGTTCCGCCGTTGCTCTGTACGTCAAACAGCAAGTAGACACCGGCGCGGCGGCGCAACTGTAAATGATGCCGCGAAACAAACGGATCGTCCAGGATGATATCATTATCCAGGTGGCGTCCAACATTGACAATTTCGGTGGCCAGCGGAATCAGCCGCTCGGTATTGATCATCAGGGAGGCTGCAATGCTCACGCTGCGTGGGACGGTGGCCACGACCACACGCTGAATCCCAGCGGTGCTGTTTTCGGGACGGTCGGTATGGTCGGCCTGCACATGCAGCCTGCCGCGTTCGAGCGTGGGATCGCTGACAAACATGATAATGGGAATATTGGTGAGGCGATAGCCGGACTGCATCGCCAGCATTACCAGATGCTGACCGAGCGTTTGTGGCAGGGCAGGCTGGCGCTGTGTCAGATGATGGTGAACCTGAGGGTTCAGCGCGATGATGTAACGATCCGGGGCTATGGGGCGCGCATCGCCGCTGGTGGCCGGGCTTAGTGTATCTTCCATGGCTCGCGCCAGTTGCAGCGCGATGTCCTGTGCGCGGATTTTGTTTCCAAAGAAGTTGGCAAATGCGCTTTCAACCAGACGTTCGATGTTGGCTTCAAAACGCGCGATCTGTTCCTGATTCATCGGGCAGACAATTTCTCCAGCCGGACACAAACGCCGAAAACAAAAAGTGGCAGGTTTTCGGCCTGCCACCTATCTTAATCGTGAAATCTACTGCTGTCTATAAACCCAGGCCGGGCTGTCTGGGACATTTTCCGTCCACACCGAGTAGGTTTCACTGGTGTTGCCCTCGGCGTCGCGTTCAGTTTCCAGCCATGTGGTGAATTCACGCTGAAGCAACTGCTCGCGTTCGCCTTCGCCGATGGGACGTTCTTCGCGCAGCGAGACCTGAATGATATGGAAGCCGAATTCGGACTCCACAGGCCCCACAAACGCGCCAATCTGTGCTTCGCGTGCAGCGTCTGCAAAGGGTTCGACATAGTTATAGAGCGGAGACCAGCCAAGTTCACCGCCACGCGCTGCGCTGCCGCCTGTGCCCTGCTCACCACCGTTATCTGTGGAAAGAGTGCGCGCCAATTCAGAGAATGACCCGCCGTTGTTCAGCGCGTTGATCACATCCTGTGCTTCTTCTTCGGTGGCCACCAGAATATGGCGCACGTTGGCATAGGTCGTGGTATCGCCCACTTCGCCTACGCTCTCCTGCAGCGCCTTACGCAGCGCGCGGATGCGGAAGAACTCCCGCAGACGAGAGACATCCACATTGGCGTCGGATGTAACCTGATCGATGAAGGCCTGGCGCGTCGTCTGCGCCTGCGCCTGGATTTCGGTGGCATCTGGCGTGGGGGTCTGCTGGGTGGCCACCGCGGTGATGGTGGGGCGAGCCGTGCCTTCGGCCAGGTCTTCTGCAGCGTTTGCTTCTGCGGTCGCAGCCACATCTTCGGTGGCAGCCACGTCTTCGGTGGCCAGTGCCGTATCCACTACCCCTGATTCTTCAGCAGCAGTCGGCGCTGCGGTCGCGGCGCTTTCTTCCGTCGTGACGGGCGCTGCGCCTTCGACCGTTGGACCTTGTGTGGGGGTTGCGGTGGCAGTGGGCGTCGATGACGGTGTGGGCGACACCAGCGGCGTGCGGGTCAGGGTTGGGGTAGGGGTGGCGGTCGCTTCTTGGGCACCCGCTGCGGCATCCGGATAGAGAC
>CAZQIJ010000465.1:0-3963 GCA_964592955.1 uncultured Anaerolineaceae bacterium | reverse complement strand
TGCAGGGGGCTTCGCTCCCTGCCGGGGTTATAGGGGCAGCGCCCCTATACACGCGCTGCGCGTTTCACCCTGCACCTTATTCTTGTCTTTGCCCTAGATCCTGCCAGCCTTCGCCAGCCGCCGGTAGGTTTCCATCAGCTCGCGCAGGCTCTCCTGGGATGTATCGTCCAGGTTATCTGGCCCTGGGCCGGGATCGTTCAGGCTGTCCAGATCACGGTTCGGCAGGTACCGGTCCTTGATCTCGTCCAGCGTCAGCCCCTCACGCTTGGTTTGTTTTTTCTTCTCGTCTGCCATTCCTGATGCCCTACTCAATGTTTGCACTTATTGTAGCATCAAAATAGCGTTTGCGCTTGATCCAAACAAAACCATCCCGTTTGGTGATCACAGCCACATCCACCACCCCACCCACGCTCTCCAGGTCCAGCGAGTGCTTGCGCATGAACGAGGTGGTGGCCACCAGCGTTTCCGCCATCGCCGCCAGTTCACCTTTGGGCAGCCCCGCCACAGACAGCATAAAGGACTCAAAGTTTTCGTCCAACGCCGCCTGAATGCTGCCCATCACCTCCACCACCGCTGCCGTGTCCAGCCGCTTGCGCAGTTCGTCGCGCAGCAGTTGCTTATGCCCCGGATGCAGCCCCTGCAGAATCGACTGCGGCACATCCGTCTGCGCCAGCGGGATCACCGCCGCGTGCGGCCCGTCATACGAAATGCGCAGCACATCGCGCGGGGAATGCTGAAGCTGGTCGCACAGAAAGCCCTCCACCACCACCTGCACATACACCGGGTAATTTTCGTCTGCGCCGAACCCGGCAAACACCATCCCGGTATAGCTGCGCAGCGTGCTGATGGAGGTCACCAGCAGCAAACACATCACCTGGATCTGCTGCCGCTGCGCCGCCTGCAGCGGCAGTTGGTCAAACCACACGCTGCGCCGGTCTTCGATCATCTCGCCATAACGCGCCAGCAGGCACGCGTGGATGCTTTCCGCGTCTTCCACATCGCTGTCCATCGCCACGCGCTCGTCATACGCCTGCTGCACCACCCCCGCCACCAACCGCGTGATGGCGTCTTCGTCCAGCAGTTCATGGCTGCGCGCCTGCAGCGCCATCCAGATGCTGCGCGTAAGCTGGCGCATTAACCCGTCAATCAGCGTCCTGAAATGGTGCCGCTGGTGATCCGCCGGGAAGATCGTGCTGCCCTGCTCGCGCATAAACGTGTAGAACGCCGTCACATACGCTTCCAGCCGGGGCAGCGGTGCCGGGGGCAGCGTATCGCCAAAGCGCGTGATGAGCACGCTCCAGGGCATCCCCATAAACTCGGCGTTGTTGTAAATCATCACGCCCACCTGATGCCCACGCGCCAGCATGAACAGCTTTTCGGCGGTGGTGAACACTTTCTTCCCCGCCACCGTCACCGCGCTGTCTGCTGCCAGGGCCACAGCCTCTTTGTTCATGGCCACAATCTCTGCGGTCATATCATATCCAGCTAATTTCATCGCGATTTTGAATTCAAGTCTATCGTCCGTCTGCGCGCGCGTCAAGCACTGCCCGCGCTCAGGTGTATTCGGATACAGGGGCAAACATACAGGTTCGCCCAACGTGGGTAGGGGGACGAACCCACGTATCGCCCCGAACCACACGCCGCCTGCCCCACCGTCCGAATGCCCCGCGCGCGCCGCTACCCCTCGTCTTCCAGCGCGCCTTCCCGCCACAACGACTCCACCGCCGCCTTGCGATGTTCCCGCCGCAGCCGCGCGATCTCTGCCAGCAGCCACGCCGGGTAGTCGCTGCGGTCTTCGCCATAACGCTTGCGGCACACCGGGCACAGGTCAAACATGCCGCTGATCTCTCCCCGGCATCCCGCGCTGCCGTCGCCTGCGCAGCGTTTCTTCATGGCGCGCTGCCGCTTGATGATGTCGTCCTGGCTGGGTTTGGCCCCTGCTGCCTGTCGCTCGTTTGTATACTGTAACGTCAATCGCGGGTCAGAAACGTACATTTGTTCTAGTTCTCTCATCTTCGCCCGCCGCAGCAGCACCCGCGCCGCGTTCAGGCTTGTGCCGCGCTTCTCCGCGATGTAGCGCGCCGCCGGCACACACCACACCGCCCGCGCCTCAAATTCCAGTTGCAGCGCCGCACGCTGTTCGTCTGTAAGCGTCACCCCGCGCCCCTGCACCGCCGCAATCATCCGCGTGAACACCACACGCTCTGTCTCCCGCGGGAAAACCGGCGTGTGCAGGTGCCGCTCATACAGCGCAGATGGCGTCGCGCGCCCCGCGTAATCTTCCGCATCCAGAATCCGGGTTGGATCGTTATACCACTGCCTGTGCTTCATCGCACGCCTCCGTGTAACAATTTACCAACGACCTTGGATGTTCAGCGTAGCACAGGCGTTCTATTCTGTCGATAATAGACCCGTAGCGGTTCAGTATGTTTCTGGTATGAGTGTGCGCGGCGGACCACCCCCCCCGCGCACAGGCAGCAAAAAAGCCCGCCTGCGCGAGCTTCTTCTCGTTCCGATCTCTGCCTGCGGGAGCCACCACTGCCCCCGCCGCCCCTACTGCATCGCCGCCTGCAGTGCCGTGCGCATCTGCTCCACAGACGTATACGGCCCGCCGCCATGATCAATCATCCCACTGCTCAGCTTCAGCAGGTTCGCCTCCATCGCCTGGCGCGCCTTCTCGCTGTCCCGCAGCGGATAAAAATATTCCCGCGACTGCTCCACACGCGCCTGAATGCGATCCCGCACCTTCAGCACATTGTCTACCTTCGTGATGATCAGGAAATCCTCCGGCCCGTTGTGGCCGATAAAGTCGTTCTCGCTGCCAAATTCGCGCACGGCGTTGCGCACCATCAGCGTCACCGCCCGCATCACATCATCTGCCGCCACAAAACCGTAGTTGTCGCGGAACTGCGTGAGCCCGGTGATGCTCAGTTGCAGAATCGCCCACTTGTCTTCGGTGTCCATCAGGGCCGCAAACCGCTCATCCAGCATCGACCCTTCCGGCAGATCCGTAACCGGGTTCACCAGCGCCTGGCGTTTCGCCCGGTTGATGGCGTTGCGGATGCGCAGCCGCAGCTCCTGGATATCAAACGGCTTCGTGATGTAATCCACGACGCCCAGCTCCAGCCCTTGCAGTTTATCAACACGGTCTCGCCTTTCCGTCAGGAAGATAATCGGCAAGTCCTGGGTGCGGCGGTTGGTGCGCAGTTGGCGGCAAACCTCATAGCCATCAATATCCGGCAGCCGAATATCCAGCACAATGAGGTCAAACGGGTTTTCGAGGGCGATCCGCACCGCCTCTTCACCCCAGGCAGCGGTCATCACCTCGTAATTCTGAACCCGGAAATACGCGCTCAGCATCTCAGATAGATCGCTGTCGTCTTCAACAATCAGGAGTTGGGGTTTCTCCACGACACGCCTCCGCGGTGGATGAATTCGTTTCGATGATAGTTATTCTAGGCGAAAACGCGCCCACATGCAAAGAATTCGGCAGCATTGCACGCGGATTGCATCGAAGCACGCGCCCCGCACCCCAACGAATCCGCGCAATCGCCCTGGGGGCCGGGAGTGAGGGCTGGCACGGTAGGGACAACGCCCGCGTTGTCCGGGGTGAGCGCCGCACAGGTGCCAGGGGCCCTGGCTAGTGCAGAATCAGCCTGAAAACGTTGCATGTCGCCGTGTCTGCTGAAGCACAAAACCAACCGATCATTCAATGCGTTTACCATGTTCCTGCACTAGCCAGGGGACTTGTTCCCCTGGCAAAGCCACCGTCGGTATTTCCCCCTCGCCCCTGCGTGGGAGAGGGGGCAGGGGGTGAGGGCTGGTAAGGCAAGGGGCGAGCACCGCACAGGTGCCAGGGGCCCTGGCTAGCCCCATTCTGCAAATCCGACAGTGGGTACACCCACACAAGGTGGGTGGTTTAAACCCCGCGGTCCAGGTCTATCTACCCACTTTAGTGGGTGT
>CAZQIJ010000464.1:0-3976 GCA_964592955.1 uncultured Anaerolineaceae bacterium | reverse complement strand
GCATGAGCACGATTGTGCGTGCCGAAAGCGGCCGCGTGGGCGATATGAAAATGGATGACGCCATCATCAACTATGTGCGCCGCAAGTACAACCTCAGCATCGGCCAGCCAACCGCCGAAGCCATCAAGATCCAGGTGGGCTCTGCTGTGAATTTGCCGAACGAGCTTTCGATGGAAGTGCAGGGGCGCGATAACGTCAGTGGTCTGCCACGCACCATTACCATCACAACGGGTGAGGTGGTCGAAGCGCTTTCAGAGCCACTGAGTTCGATTTCGCAGGTCGTGAAGAACGTGCTCAGCAACACCCCACCTGAACTGGCTTCTGATATTATTGATCGCGGCATTGTGCTGACAGGTGGCGGTGCGCTGCTGCGTGGCATCGACCAGTTTCTAACGCGCGAGACGCAGGTGCCGGTCTATCGCGCAGAAAGTCCGATGACAGTCGTAGCTACGGGTGCGGGGCGTGCCTTGGAAGATCCGGCACTCATGAAGCGCGTGGTTGGGGTTTGATCACGGCAGGTAATAGGTCATGCGCTGAAGGTGAACCACCGGGTCGATGTACTGAACGCGAACGTCGGGCGGTACATTGAGGTTAATGGGGGCATAATTCAGAATACCTTTTACCCCGACCTGCACCAACAGTTCTGCTACAGACTGAGCGTGCTCGGCAGGCACCGCAATCATCGCCAGTCGGATATCCCGCTCTCTGATTACCGCCTCAAGCTGGGCCATCGGCATTACGGTGAACTCACCCAACTGCGTGCCGATTTTCTCTGGTTTGCTATCAAAAACGCACGAAATGTGAAAACCCCGGTCAGAAAAACCCCGGTAGTGCGCGATGGCCGACCCCAAATCCCCCGCGCCCACCAGCGCGACTTCCCATTCCTGGTTCACACGCAGCACCTGGCGCAGTTTTTCGCGCAGATACTCGATCTGGTAGCCTGTTCCCTGCTTGCCGAAGCCGCCAAAGTGCGACAGGTCTTTGCGGATCTGCGCCGAACTAATGCCGAGTCGCTGCCCTAACTCGTGCGAAGAGGTAATCTCCCGCCCTTCCTGGGACAGTCGGTTCAACGCACGCAGATAAATAGGGAGGCGACCAATAACAATGTCTGGTATGTTATTGGTGAAATTCGGTGACATGTCCGGTAGCTCCGTTCGATTGTGAAAGATTCTTCATACTATGCTACATGTTACCACGCTTACTTTTTATACGCCAGACAACACACTTTATGCGCCACAACTATCGAACATAAAATCAGGATTAAACCCTGCCAGTGCCTATGTTCGTCCTATGGAGGCTGTGCTACACTGAAACAAAGGTCATCGAACAGGGTTGTTCATGTCGGTTAGACGTTCCTTACTGGTATTGACCGTACTCATGTTCACCATCCCTGCTGCCGTGTTTGCCTACCAGGCGAACCAGCGGACGGCAGCCGCCGACAATGCAGTTCTCTACGAAACCCACATCGTTCAGCGTAACTCCATCGAGGCCGTTGTGTCGGCCATCGGTACCATCGAAGCGGATCAGGTCATCACGCTGAGTTTCCTCACCCAGGGGCGTGTGGCAGAGGTTTTTGTCGAAATGGGGACGTTCGTCATGGCGGGCGATCCCCTGGTGCGCCTGGAAAGCGATTCACAGAACCTCGCTTTGGAACAGGCTGTTGTGGCACGGGATCGCGCACAACTGGCCCTTGATGAACTGCTGGCACCGGTGGATGAGGACGATATTCGGCTGGCAGAGGCCAACGTTGACAGCGCATGGGGGCGTTACCTGAGCGCGGAGAACGCCATCAGTGAGGATGACATTCGCGCGGCAGAACTCTCCTACCAGCAGGCCTATGAGGTGTATGAAACCCTCCGCGCTGCGCGGGATCAGGCACCGGGTGGCTATGGCGGCCCAGCCTACAATGCGCTGGATGCCCAGACCGGCGCAGCGTCGTTTGATGCAGAGATCGCACGGCTGCGCCTGGAAGACCTGCGCACCGGCACATCCCCGCAGCGCAATTCCGCATATGCCAGCGTGGTGCTGGCACAGCGCCAGTTGGACCAACTGCTGGCTGGCCCTCCTCAGTCTCAGATCGATGCTGCGGCGCTCGATGTTCGCCGGGCAGAGGCCGCGCTGACCCGCGCTGAGAATGCCCTGACCCGTATGACGCTCGTGGCCCCACAGGACGGGGTTGTGTCTGGCCTTCTGGTTGAGGTGGGCACATGGGTTGTGCCTGGCCTGAACGTCATCGAAGTGACCGACCTGTCACCGCTCCGCCTCACCGTACAGGTTGACGAGATCGACATTCGTCTGGTTGGGGTGGGGATGACTGCACGTGTAGCCTTTGACGCGCTGCGTGATGTCGTCGTGCCGGCGCAGGTCGAGACGATTGCGCTGCTTGGCAATAACGTGAACGGTATCGTGAATTATGATGTGGACTTAACGCTTCAGGATCCTGATGCGCGCGTGCGCGTGGGGATGACGGCTGAAGCCAGTATCGTGACGGCAGCACGGGATGCAGTGCTGACTGTTCCCAACCTGTATATTCGTCTGGATCGGCGTCTGGACCGTGCGTTTGTCAACCGTCTGAATGCAGACGGCAGCATTCAGGAAGTGGAGATCACGCTGGGGGTGCAGGGCCAGAACAGCAGCGAGGTTCTGGCAGGGTTGGCCGAAGGGGACGTGATTGCAGTTGATCCGAGCGGCGGATTGTCGCTCTTTGGGGAGTAAATAATGCGGCGTATTGCCAGAGACCTGTTGCTTGTGCTTGTGCTGTCGGTGGTGGCGGTCATCGGCATTGTCGGTTATCAGACATGGAACGCGATTAATGCAGGGAAGTCCACCCCTGTTATTCTTGATGAAACAACCGTTGAGCGCGGTGATCTGACCGTTACCGTGAGTGCCACCGGGTCGCTGGCACCCGCCCGCCAGCTTCCGCTGACCTTCCAGAGCGTGGGACCTGTGGTCGAGGTATTGGTGCGCGCAGGGGATGAGGTGCGCAGCGGAGATCTGATCGCCCGGCTGGATGCGATTGAACTGGAGGCCGCACTGGCAGACGCTCAGCTTGCGTCCGAAGCCGCACAACTTGCGCTGAATGCGCTTACGGCTCCTCCGCGCGAGGTCGATAGGGCGGTGGCAGAGGCCAGCGTTGCAGCGGCGCAGGCCGGATTCAATGCCGCCGTCCAAACGGCTCCATCCACCAATGAAGTGGAAATCGCCAGGCTGCAGTCTGAACTGGCGCGCAATGCGTTGTGGCAAACACAGTTGCAGGCGGAAGGTTTTGCGCCCCTCCTGCTGGATCTCCCTGAGGAGGTGCCGCCAGACATCGAATCCCTGATCACCGATTATCTGAATTCGGTCAACGTCCAGAACCGTGTGCAGCTAGACAGCGCGCTGACACAGGCCGAATATGGGATCGATATTGCAGATGCCAATTATGCCTCCACACAGGGGCGCGGCCCGGATCTCAGCGCCGTAAACGCTGCGAATTCGTCACGTGTTCAGGCACAGATTGCGCTTGAACGCCTGCTTAACGGCCCTGCAGAAGCAGACTTGCAGCGCGCCTTATTCGACCTGGAACAGGCCGAACTCCTGGTCGCCCAGGCGCAGGAGGCGCTGGATCTGACGCGGCTAACGGCTCCCTTCGATGGCGTCATCGCGCAGATAAACCTTGTGGCGGGGCAGTTGCCCCCAACGGATACATTCAGCGTACTGCTGATAGATGCCAGCAGCTATTTTATCGATCTGCCCATCGATGAAACAGACATTGCCAGCGTTGCGGAGGGCCAGCCGGTCACGATAGCGCTGGACGCCCTGCCAGGCGCGGAACTGGTCGGCACAGTGACACGGGTGGCAGTGACGCCAACGCGGATTGGCCAGCTCGTGACGTATCTCGCCCGTGTGACACTGGCACCTACGCCGGAACCGATCCGCGTTGGGATGAGCGTAACGGCGCGCATCGCCACCCGTCAGGTCAATGATGTGGTGCTGG
>CAZQIJ010000463.1:0-3991 GCA_964592955.1 uncultured Anaerolineaceae bacterium | reverse complement strand
GCTTTTATTCGTCCAATTTCGTTTGGCTGACTACTAGGACGGTCTCTCGGACGATGACCGTAACAAAACTGGTGTTGTCCTCAAGCCGAAGGCTGACACTGCCGCTTGTGGTGAATTTAATGGCATTGTTGATAAGATTTAGCACAACCTGCCGCAGACGTGTCTGGTCACCCCATACCCAGGGACCTGTTTCCGGCATATCTTCTTCCCACACCAATCCTTTATCGGCTGCCATCTGGCTCCCGCTCTCAGCGACCATGCCTAAGGCTTGCCCAATATCAACATATTCGTTGTTCAAGCGGAGCTGCCCGGCACCACTGGTGGCAAGATCGATCACATCGCCAATTAACCCGCCCAGATGTTGCGAATACGCATGAATCCGATCAACGTCCTTACGAATTGGTTCGGGCAGAGGCGAAAGGCTCTCATCGCTATCGCGTAGGACCATCCCGCTTAAACCGACGATCAGATTTAGGGGTGTTCGCAGCTCGTGGCTAATCGTTGATAGAAAGCGGCTCTTCATGCGATTTGCTTCTTCCGCCAGCCGACGGCCCTCGGTTGCTTGACGATACAACCGGGCAGTGTTGAGTGCGCCTCCCAGTTGTTGAACAATCGAACCGTACAGATCAAAGTGCTTTGAGTCAAATACCATAAAGCCGATCTGACCGGATTGGTCAACCAGGGGTATCAAGGTTAGGATAAATTGACGCTCTCTGGTAAAGAGGCTGGCGGGCGGAAATTCATGACTGCGAAAGCGAACCAGCCCCTGATCCGGGCTAATGGTATTGCGTACACTGCTCCATGCGACCGGATCATCGCCTTCCGCTTCAAACAACCCTAGTATAGCGGTATGGATATCCATATCGGGTAAATGTGTTGCCAGGATTTCATAGATTTGCATCTCGTCGAGAGCATTGAGCAATCTGGCAGTTAACAGGCTCAAGCGGCTGGACGTCCATCGTTCATCCACAACATACTGCCGATGCTGCTGCCGCATGTGGGCACTGATCGTCAGTCTCGCATCGTTCAGGAGGTCATACACCAGCAAAGCAGATGCTGAACCGGGAATAGCTACTTCTGCGAATTCTTTTCCTAAGAGCGAAATCGCATCCTGCCATATATGGGTATCATCATCGGCGGCGGCTGTGCGTTGGAGTATGTCTGCGAGGTTTTCTTGGAATTCTGTGCGGTCGCCATGCTGCATACTTCTAGCAAATGTATCCACTAAACGCTGACATAAAGCCAAACCATCATCTTCCGTTAGGCTGTGAGCCTGATTCAGGATCGCGGATGCCATTGCGCTTGCTAGTTCAGAATGGGTATGACCGCCGTCTGACGGCTGTAGCGAACCGCTTGCTTCAGTCCCCCGCACACAGCCGCACGATTCGCGTATCACCAGATGCGTATCGACCTGGAGGAGTTCAGGTAGCGCGGCTGTTCCTTCAATGGATTGCAGCAGCAGATTGACGGTACGATAACCGATATCAAACAAAGGCACATGAATGCTGCTCAAACCCGGTTCTTGTAAGCTGCCCTCAAGACGGTTGTCAAACCCGATAACGGCAACATCTTGCGGGATTCGCCGTCCTGCATCCCTGAGCGCCTGCATCGCACCTAAAGCCGATTCATCGTTGCTTGCCACTACTGCCGAGAATGCGACATCAGAGTCGATGATTTGCCGCATAGCAAGGTAACCGCCGTCGTAGACGTGCCGACTGTATGCCACGAGACGCGGGTTTCGATCCAAATCGTAGATTTCAAGCCCCTCCTCATAAGCGCGCAGGCGTTCACCGCTGTCTCCGCGCATATCCTCCATTGGGCCAGCGATAAACGCGATCTGGCGATGACCGTGCTTGACCAGATGTCGTATCGCTTCCAGAATGCCGCCCCTGTTATTGACTGCGATCGTTGGGCCGATTTCTCCTGAACCCACAAACAGGATTGGATGTCCGGCGGCGATCAGTCCTTGAATATACTCTGATCGTGCTTGAGAGTGGAGCGGAACAGCAATGATCAAACCATCGGTATTCCAAGGGCCAATGGGGACGAAATCGTGATCAGGGGAGAGCACGGGCCAGGCGGGACGTAACGGATCAGTTGGACTGGCGGAAGGGCCCATCCCGCAGCCCAACAGTAAATTACACCCTGAATTTCGTGCAGCGAGCGTAATTCCGCGAAAAATGGGCGCAAGGTAGCTGAGGTTAGTTGCGGTCCTATAAAACTGCCAGCCCGCCAGGATGCCAATGGTTGGTCTTGTGTGTCGATATTGTGGGGCCATACAATCTGATTCCTTGTGGATCTGGGTCTGTCTGCAAACTATAAACACAGGACGATAGAAGCCAGTATCACGGTTGCCAGATCGGTGGTTGCCCGTTTGTCGTAGCGGGTTGCGGCGGCTCGAAAATGCTGCAACCGACAGACAAAGCGCTCGACGAGGTTCCGCTCTCGATATAAGGTTGCGCTGTGCGGACACCCGCGTTTCTGGTTGCGTTTACGTGGAATGACTGGCTGGATACCACGTTGCCGCAAAAACCGCTTGAACTTGCGTGAACTATAGGCTTTGTCCGCCACTAAGCGACGGGGACGGACAAACGGACGCCCGCGCTTGCCGGACCGAATAGCCCCTTGACGCATCAGGGTTTCAGCCATGGTCACATCATGCTGTTAACCGGGGGTGAGACCAAACGTGAAAGGGCGTCCTGTACCATCGACCCGTGCGTGGACTTTCGTTGTCAGCCCACCGCGACTGCGCCCGAGGGCTTCGGCAGCCGCCGTACTTCTTATGCCCCAGCTACATGTTGGTGGGCACGCACGATCGTGCTATTTAAGGAAGTGCATTGCCCAGTCCACGTCGCCCTTGGCGTCCGCTTCCTGTTGCAAGGAAGCCCACACCCGTTGCCACACGCCACGTTGCGCCAGCGTAAACAGCGACTATAGACTGTTTTCCACTTCCCAAAGCGTTGGGGCAGATCGCGCCAGGGCGCACCCGTCCTGGCACGCCAATTCATGGCATTCAGCAGGGTGCGATGGTCGTGGTTTGTGCGTCCTGTCTTGGGTTTTTCAGGTGGCAACAGCGGCTTCAGTTGGTCCCCTGCGCGTCAGTGA
This sequence comes from uncultured Anaerolineaceae bacterium, assembly GCA_964592955.1. Classification (GTDB taxonomy): domain Bacteria; phylum Chloroflexota; class Anaerolineae; order Aggregatilineales; family Phototrophicaceae; genus CAZQIJ01. The sequence continues at coordinate 886 of CAZQIJ010000463.1, read as the reverse complement.
GTTCGTGTCTCTTTGTCATCCTCTCATTTTACCAGAGTTTGCAGACAGACCCGGTAGATTATAGCTTGGCACGATTGGTTTCGCTTAAGAAGCCGGAAGAGGGTGCATTCGGAAATGGGGGCACAATCAAGCGGCATCCCAACGTTGGTCAAAAGTCCGTTCCATAACCGCGGAACGAAGTTGGATCATGCGTCGAACCCCCTGCCTGGTCCAGCACATCCCCGCCCCGCACACACGGTGTTTGTATTGCTTCACCGCGCTTTCGGTCGTGCCAGAACCGACAGGCAAGCCCTCGGCGCGAAAAGCCGGATAATCCATCCGGTGCTGATGCTGTTCAAAATAAGCCACCTGTGTGGTTAAGCCAGCGGCTTGTGCTTTGTTAATCACTTGCCCGTCCACGCATGGCGTTTCAAGGTGTTGAGCCAAGTCTGAGCTTGAGCGCTGTCATCAGGGAAACGTGCTTGGGCGAAAACGTTCAAATGCTGTGAGGCACGGTAACAGCGCACTTAACCACACCCTATCCCGCGCCAGGGTTGGACTGAAGCCCTCATGCACGAGCTTCAACTGCTCATCCAGGGGGAAAAAGACCTTTGCGACAGGTTTGGCAGTAGAAGTAGGGGCGCTCGATTTCCGTTTCGCCGCTGCGCGTTCGCACATACCGTTTCTTGTTCCCTTTGCGATGCATTCGCGCCCCACACGCTGGACATGAAGGAATCTGCGGATTTACGTGGTATGTTTGTTGTTCCAGAAGCCCACCCATGATTGCTTCCTCTAGTACACGTTCGCGAAAATCCATGAGCAGTTGGGCACAGCGTCCCGTGCTCCTACACGAGCGATGGTTTACTGCTCACTTATTTGCGCCACGCTGTACTAGTTTTCCGCCTAC
>CAZQIJ010000462.1:0-3997 GCA_964592955.1 uncultured Anaerolineaceae bacterium | reverse complement strand
CACCCCCTCGTTCCCCCTCTCCCCAACGCCGCTGCGCGGCTGGGCGAGGGGGATGAAAACCCCTTTGTCGCGTGCCTTAGCCCCTCTCCCAGTGCCGCAGGCACGTTCGGGAGAGGGGTTGGGGTGAGGGCAGGCAGGCATTGCGCCAATAATCTGAAATGCGCCCGTCAGCGGGGGGGACGATTGCGGGAAGGCGTGAAGTTGGCCTATACTGGGAACACGGATATAAACAGTTCTGAGGGGATCTGCGATGCGTCGCGCCTGCTGTCTCGCGTTTGTCTTCATGATGCTGGCTGCCGGTCTCCGCGCGCAGCCAGATGACCGCCCAACCCCGCTGGCGCTGTATGCGGTGGACGGGTCCCTATCGCCAGACACGCGCAGCCTCACGCTGACGCTGCTGGATCCTGTGACCGGCGTCACCAGCGCGCTGGGGATGCTGGGGCCGAACGAGCACGCCGGATGGTCGCCGGACGGGCGCTATGTGTGGATCGTCGAAAGCGTGCGCGAGACCGCCGCCAGCCTGCGCCTGATTGATACGGTGGCGGGGACGGATCGCGTCATCACGGAGGCGCTGCGCCCTGAATTGTGTACGCCTGCCCTGAACTGGGCACCGGACGGGCGGCATATGCTGATCTTTGAGGGGGCCAGCGCCAATCATCTGCTGCTCGTCGAGACGGCGAGCGGCACCCGCTATGTGAACCAACCTGTGCCAAAGACCCTGGACCCGCCGCAGTGGTCATCGGACGGGCGCTTTGTGCTGGTGCCGCCAGGCCAGAGCGGGGAATATATCGTCATCAGCCGGGAGAGCGGCGAAATCGTCCACCGCTTTGAGTCAGCAACCGGGCCCGTGGGCGAGACGACACATCTCTCGCCAGACAGCCGCTACCTGACGTATGCTGTTAACGCGCCGGTGCGCGGCATCGAGCGGCCCCAGCCAGCCGGCGGCATGTGGATCTACGACATCGCAGCAGACGAGGCGCGGCTGATTATTCCGCTGGAAGAAGGCGAACGTTACCAGTCGCGGCAAAGTGTCTTCTCGCCAGACTCGCGCTTTCTGGCCACGATCCAGCGGCGGGAGGACAGAACGGCCATCGTGCGCGTGGTTGACCTGAGCAGCGCCGACCCCGCCGGGGCAGTGTCCGGCTATGACGGCCCTTATGCGTCGCTGCGCTGGTCACCGGAGTCGCGCAGGCTGCTGCTGGGGGGATATGGCGCAGAAGGCATGCCCACGCCCTACTTCCTGGTAGATACCGAGGACGACAGCCTGACGGCGCTGCGGCTGGGCGATGTGGCCTACGCGGGCCCGTGGACCGCTGACGGCGGCGCGTTCTATGCCGTCACCACACGCACCGCAAACGGCGAGTCGCTGCTGCGCTATGACGTGGCGAGCGGCACGACGACGACGATTCTGGCGGACGTGGCGGAAGTGCTGAGGATGAGCGAGGCGAACGGCTGGCTGATGGTGGCCACTGCCGATGTGTATGAACCGACGGACGGCTTCCGCTTCCCCACCATCACCGATGTGCTGCTCACAGACGGCACCCGTGAAGTGCGCCTGGACGTGCGCTACACCTTCAAATTTATCTCTCCCACCGGCAGCACCTTCGCGCAGTGGTCACCAGACGGGCAAACGCTGCTGCTGGCCAGCGAGGACGGCACGCGCCTGTTCGATGCCGGTACGGGTGCGGTGACGGTGCTGCCCCTCAACGGCGCACACTTCTGGTCGCCAGACTCGCGCTTTCTGGCCATCAATCAGGGCGACTGGACGACGTTCACCGTGTGGGATGTGCGCGCGGGCGAGGCGCTTCAGACTGTCACCGGGCCGAATCTCTTCATCGGGTGGCAGGGCGGCAGTGTGCAGGGGGCGTTGGTGTACTGCGGCATCGGTTAGCGCTGCCGCGCGATGCGGGACGAGAGACGCAGGGCGTTCCAGGCAGCGCAGCAGCCCACCCCACATTTGGCGATACGCCGGTACATGACGTTCGTCAGTGTGGCTGCGCGGTGTTACAATGGGCGTATTGTTTCCGGGTGGCAGGGGTAAAAAACCGATGCGGTGGTTCGCCATACTTTTCATTGTACTGCTCGTCTTGCTGCGCGTCACTGCGCCGGGGCGTTCGCAGGATGCCGTCTCTGCCGAACGGGCGCTGTTTATCGACGCGCCAGACACAGCCCGCGCGCCGCTGCGACCCGCGCAGGTGGGGACGACGCGCACGCGCACCGTCCGCCTGGATCGCGCCGCGCTTGACCAGGCGCGCAGCAGCGGATCCCTCACGCTCAACCTGTTTGACGATGTGCGCCTTGTGGCCGACATCACGCGCACCGAACCCCGCGCCCTGAATCGTCCCGGTGCGGTGTGGTACGGCACGCTGCCCGGCGTCGCCCATTCCGGCGCGGCGCTGGTGGTGGCCGAAAGCGGCGCGCTTAGCGGCAGCATCCTCACACCGGGTTGGACGTACACCATCGCGCCGCTGGCAGACGGCCTGCACAGCGTGAGCGAGATCAACACCTTCGCGCAGCGCCCCACGCCGCAAACCGACGATTCAGTTATCCCGCCGCCAGGGTACGATCCCGGCGACGATGGCTATGTGCGCCCGGCGGGGGCGCGCGACGACGACGGCAGCGTGATTGACCTGATGATCGTCTATACCCCGGCGGCGCTGGCGATGGCCGGCAGCGACGACAACATGCTGCTGGCAGCAGAGACCAGCGTGGCGCTGGCCAACCTGACCTATGCCAACAGCCTGATCAATTTTCGCCTGCGCCTGGTGTATGCCGGGCTGGTGGATTATGTGGAACGTCCGCAAACCGGCAGCGACCTGGACGAACTGACCGGCACGGCAGACGGGTATATGGATGAGGTTCACGCGCTGCGCAATACCCACGCCGCCGACCTGGTGACGCTCATCCCAGGGACGCCGGTCGCGGAGCGCAATTACTGCGGCGTTGCGTGGCTGCCCGGCACGCCGGATGCCAGCCTGGGGTTCAGCGTGGTCGAAATGCTGTGCATTTCAGATATCACCCTGGCGCACGAACTGGGCCACAACATGGGCAGCGCGCATGATCGCGCCAACGGGGGCGGCGGGCGCACCTATTACGCCTACGGCTATCAGGACCCGCGCGCGGACTCCAACGACTGGGGGGATTTTGTCACGGTCATGGCCTACAGCACGGGCGGGGACTGCCCAGACAGCTATCTGGCGGGGGCGTGCCCGGCCATCGCGTGGTGGTCGAACCCGGATCAGACCTACAACGGCAAGCCGCTGGGCTATCCGCTGAGCGGGGGCAGCGCCACCCACAACAGCCTGTCGCTCAACGAAGTCGCCTTCGCTGTGGCCAATTACCGCGTCTCTGACGACGGCGGCGCGATGACCCCCACGCCGGAAGTAAGCCCCACGCACACGCCAGCAGTGCCTACAGCCACAGCAACCCCCGGTCCAGACGTGACGCCCATCGGCGGCAGCGAACTGCTGCTGAACGGCGGCTTTGAGTTCGACGCGGACGCGGACGGCATCCCGGACGGCTGGAAGCTGAGCGGGCGCAGCGGCGATGCGCGCGTGTGCAGCGGGGCGCGCAGCGGTTCGTGCGCCTACCGTGCCAAAGGCGGCGCGGCAGAAGACAGCATCCTGGCGCAGACGATCCCGCTGGCCACCTACAGCGGCACCGAAACGCTGACGCTGACCGCCCATTACCGCTCCACCGGGATCACCGGCGGCGCGGAACTGCGCCTGGTGGTGCTGGACGACGATCCGCTGACGCCGCCAGAGAAGCACAGTCAACTGATGCTGCCCAACATTGCAGACTACACGCTGCTGAATGCCGTCGTGAGCCTGCCAGCAGGCCCGCTGAAGTTCAAAGTGCAGGTGCGGTATCGCAGCGCTGCGGGGTCTGGCCGCTTCTGGGTGGATGACGCCAGCCTGAAGCTCACCGCGCCGTAGCGCCGTAGGGGTGAGGGCTGGTAAGGCGTGGGGGCAGGGTAGGGACAACGCCTGCGTTGTCC
>CAZQIJ010000461.1:0-4004 GCA_964592955.1 uncultured Anaerolineaceae bacterium | reverse complement strand
GGACCGGCCATTTCATCGCGTCGTTGGTGTAGGGACGCGGCCTGCCGCGTCCGCCACGGACCACAACCCGAACACCCCGTTGGGTGTCCCTACCCTGCCCCCTTGCCTTACCAGCCCTCACCCCCTGCCCCCGCTCTCCCGCGCGCGTACCGTCTAACTTGCAGCGGCTTTCGACACGGGGAGCGGCGGACTGAGGGGTGCGGGCGCTTGCACGGGCAGCGCCGCGACGTGCGTTATCTTCATTAATTCTGTAGACTTCCCGGCGGCAAAACCATGTTATGATGTCTGCGTGCTGCACAATTATCGGCAAGCACATAGAAAATCTCACATAGGAATATACATCATGACCAAAGTCCTAATCACCGGTGTTGCCGGATTCATCGGATCAAACCTCACACAGGCCTTGCTGGATAACGACTACACTGTCGTAGGGGTCGATAACCTCTCCCAGGGCGACCCTCTGAATATGGCGGGCTTTCGCACACATCCAAGCTTTCAGTTTGTTCAGGAAGATGTCCGCAATGAGGCTGCTATGGAAGCCAGCGCGGAGGGATGCAGCGTGCTGGTGCATCTGGCGGCATATAAGATCCCGCGCTACAGCGACGCGCTGGATACGCTGCACATCAACACCTTCGGCACAGAAGCGCTGCTGAAGGCGGCGGTGAAGCATGGCGCGAAGCTGGTGGCCGCCTCCACGTCGGACGTCTATGGCAAGAATCCCAACGTGCCGTTCACCGAAGACTCGGCGCTGGTGGTGGGTAACCCGGACGTGCGCCGCTGGGCCTATGCCATCTCCAAAATGTATGAGGAACAGCTTATGTTCGCCTATCACGAGCGCTTCGGCGTCGATGTGGTGCCGCTGCGTTTCTTCGGCGGGTATGGGCCGCATCAGAACCTCACCTGGTGGGGCGGGCCGCAGTCCGTCTTCATCAATATGGCGCTGGAAAACGCGCAAATCCCGGTGCATGGTGACGGCCAGCAAACCCGCTCGTTCACGTATGTGAGCGACCATGTGGACGGCATCATCCGCGCCATGGAACGCCCACAGGCCAACAACAAGGTGTTTAACATCGGGGCCACTGAGGAAATCAGCATCGAGGCGCTGGCGCGGATGATCTGGCGGCTGGTGCGCGGCGACGAACCGGCGCGCATTCAGTTCATCCCCTACGAGACGTTTGGCAAGTATGAGGATGTGATGCGCCGCATCCCGGATATCAGCCGCGCGCGCAGACTGCTGGGTTTCGCGCCGCGCTTGACGCTGGAAGACGGGCTGCGCCGTACCATCCAGTGGCAGGTGGCGCGCCGCTGCCAGCTTGACATTGCGACCCCAGAACCGGTGTATAGATGACGCCTTCCCTTTACATCGTGGTGCCGGTGCTTAATGAGGCGGAAAATCTGCCGCGCCTGTTTCAGTCCTTCCGTGTGCTGTGCGACGATTACGCTGGCGAGCTTGCCCTGCGCATCATCCTGGTGGATGACGGCAGCACAGACGGCACGGCAGATGTGGCGCGGTCGCTGGCCGGTGGGCTGGCGCTGGATGTCCTCAGCCACCCGGTCAACTATGGGCCGGGCAGGGCGTTTAACACCGCGTTCAGCCACCTCGCGCCGCTGCTGACCCCGCAGGACTGGGTGCTGACCATGGAAGGCGACAACACCTCGCGCCACGAACTGGTACGGACGATGTTACGGCGCGCGCAGGCAGAACATTACGAGGTCATTCTTGCCAGCCCCTACCTTTATGGGGGCGGGGTGCTGCACACTTCGGCGCTGCGGGTGATCCTCAGCAAGGTTGCCAACACGTTCGTCAAGGAGCTGCTGGGGATCAATGGCATTGTCACCGTCAGCTCGTTCTTCCGCCTGTACCGCGCCAGCGCGCTCTTGCAGCTTCAGGCGCACTATGCGCCGGGAATCCTCGAAATGCCGGGGTTTGAGTGCATGGTGGAGCTGGTGATTAAGATGGTGAACCTCAACCTGACGATCAGCGAAGTGCCGCTGGTGCTGGATACGAAGCTGCGCGCAGGCAAGAGCAAGATGAAGATCATGCGGACGATTCGCGGCTATCTGCGGCTGTATTTGCACCTGAAGCGCTGGAAGCTGCCGCACATCCAGCCGCCGCCGCTGACGCGCATTTAATACCGCCCGTAACCCTGGAACACCGACGATGCGATCTACGCCTTCAGCGACATCTACGCCCACAACCCGGCCTGTGGCCCACGCTGCCGCTGCTGCCCAGGCAGCGCCGCCGCTGGTGCGTGCCGGGTTTGGCCTGCTGGCGGCGCTGCTGCCGCTGCTCGTCGTGTGCCTGTTTACCCTGGTCAGCTTTGGCACGCTGCCCGGCGCGGGTGTTCCCACCTTGTCAGACGAAATCATGAACTGGCATCAGGTTCACACCGTGCGGCATGTGGGCCTGGATGGGGGATATTACACGATCAACGAAATACCGGCCCGCAGCGACCTGCTGCGGCTGTATATGCATGGGCCGGTGTACCCGCTGCTCTACAGTCCCGCCGCCTGGGCGCTGGGCTGGACGATGGGCACGGTGACGCTGATCAATATGGCGTGCTTCGGCCTGGGGCTCGTGATCTTTGCGCTGGCGGTGCCGCTCACCACACAGCAGCTTATGCGGGTGGCGCTGGTGAGCGCCAGTTATTACCCGCTGCTGCTGTACCTGCCCACCGCCATGCAGGAAGCGCTGAACATGGGGTTGGGGCTGGCGCTGGCGGCCCTCCTCTACCATGCCCTGCGCCGCCAAACCGCGCTGCCGCTGCCGGTGAAAGTGCTGGGGGGCGCGCTGTTTGCCGCTGGCATCGCCACGCGCATGTCGTGGGGGCTGCTGCTGCTGCCGTACCTGGTTCTGATCCTGCCGAAAACGCGCGCCGGGCTGCTGGCCGCCGTCACGGGCACGCTGCTGCTGGGGGGCGCAGTCGTGATGTTTGTGGGGCAGTTCGCGCCTTCCACAGAGCAGCATTCCGTGTACCGCCTGCTGGCGCTGCTGCAGGCGGGTGACGTGGGCGGCCTCCTGTATTACATGGCGGTGTATGCGGGGATTAACATCCGCCGCTACCTTTCGGCGTCAAAGCCGCCTGCCGATATCGCGTTCAGCCTCGTCATGTGGTGGATCATCATCCTGATGGGGCGCGGGTGGCTGCAGCAGCGCAGGCTGTGGCCGGCACAGGGGGCATGGTCTCGCCCGGAACTCGCCTTCCACCTGGTGAATCTCGTCGGCATCTTTGTGCTGAGTGTGCTGCTCTATATCGTGGGGACGTGGGGCGATTACCGCGTTATGGGCGCGCACCTGCTGGTAAGCATGATGCTGTTCATCGCGTTCGACCAGCGCCGCATCGTGCGGCTGTATCTCATCCTGAACCTGCTGCTGGTCCCGGCTTTCATTGCGTCGTTCCACCACGAACTCGCGCCGCGCTTCGACCCAGCCGTGATCGCCCAGCAGCGCCCGCTGGATGGTGCGTTGGTCCACACCCCGCACGCCGACCCCTGGTGCAACTCGCTGGCGGTCAGCATCCTGCTGTACCAGACCCCGGTAGCGGGGGTGCCTGCCGGTGTGGGGATCAACATCCTTCAGGACCCGGACTATGGCAGCCTGAAGTCACGTTACCTGTGGCTGACCGGCGACGATTACGCGAAGGTGACCGCGGCGATGAACGTTCCTGCGCTGGAGCCAGCGGTACCAGCGCGCCTAGGGCTGCCCATCTACAGCAATCCGCGCGCGCAGTGCGGCAGCCCACCGCCCCTGGTGCAGGCACAGGATTGATCTGGTGGGTTCAGGGGGCGCTGCCCGTGCGACTCAGCAGTTTTGTGAGTCGCTGCGGGCCATGTTCAGATTGATATGAGGGGTTCACGAACAGCCCCTACTGCGCGCGCCGCCGACCACAACCCGGACAACGCAGGCGTTGTCCCTATCCTGTCCCTACCGCGCCAGCCCTCACCCCCCGCCCCCTCTCCCCAACGCTGCGCTGGGCGAGGGGGAAATACCGACGGTATCTTTG
>CAZQIJ010000460.1:0-4011 GCA_964592955.1 uncultured Anaerolineaceae bacterium | reverse complement strand
ATGGACGATATCCCAATGGATGACGCCGACGCGGCGTTGGATGATACCGCGATGGACGATATCCCAATGGATGACGCCGACATCCCAATGGATGACACCCCAATGGATGACGAAAAGCTGATTTTACAGCCGTCGCGCCCTAACCGTGCGGACGCCCTCAAGAACCGGCAGATCCTGCTGGAGACTGCTTCGCGCCTGTTTGCGGAAGAAGGGGTAGAGAGCGTCACCATGTCGGCAGTCGCACAGGCAGCGGGTGTGGGCAAGGGCACGCTCTACCGGCATTTCGGCAACAAGACGGCGTTGTGCCACGCGCTGCTCCATGAAGATCAGCGCGATCTTCAGAACCGCACGCTGCGCCGCATCCGCGAAAGCCAGACCCCTCTGGAAGACCTGGAATGGTTTGTGGGCCAGGTGGCGCAGTTTGTGGCGCGCAATATCGAACTGCTGGGCATTGTCGATGCAGGCGCACCCCCCACACTCAACAATCCGGCGCATCTGTGGTGGCGGCAGACCATACGCGGGCTGCTGGCGCGCGCCGATGTTCAGGGCGATCTGGACTATATGGCCGATACGCTCTACACCATGATGGACGTGCATGTGCTTCACTTCCAGCTTCATATCCTCGGATACCCCGTTTCTCGCATCACAGACGGCCTCAAAGACCTCCTGCACCGCCTGACCAGGTTCTAATTGCCTGCTAATGGACTACAGTCCGTTTGTGCGGTATGCTTAGGTGAAGTTAAACGGACTAAAGTCCTTTTACCCTGAACAGCATGTAACCCAGGAGATCCGAACATGAACTGGAATATCGACACCCTTCACACCGGGGTAGAATTCTCCGTCCGTCATATGATGGTAACCACCGTCCGCGGCCAGGTGCACGGCGTAACCGGCACCATCGATTTTGATCCTGCCAGCCCGGAAACCGCCGCTGTGGATGCCACCATCGACATCAGCACCATCACCACCGGGGTGCCGGATCGTGATGCCCACCTGCGCAGTGCGGACTTCTTCAACGTCGCGCAGTATCCCGCCGTGACCTTCAAGAGCACCAGCGTCAAAGCGACGGGCGAAAACGAAGCCCTGCTCACCGGTGACCTGACTATCGCTGGCGTGACCAAACCTGTGGATCTGACGGTTACATTCCTGGGTACGCAGGTGGATACGAACGGAAAGACGCGCGCCGGTTTCGAAGCCGAAACCAAGCTCGACCGCGAAGATTTCGGCCTTACGTGGAACGTGGCGCTGGAGGCCGGTGGTATGCTGGTGGCGCGCGAGGTGAAGATCTCACTGTTTGCCCAGGGGATCCTGGTCACAGAACAGGTGACTGCGTAAGCGCTCGCAGCGCGTCACTTCAGGCAGCAAGACCAAAAACTCCGGCCCAGGTGCCGGAGTTTTGCGTAACGCGCTGCTGCTACTTCAGAAATTCGATCAGCAGCCGGTTGACCTCGTCGGCGGCGTCGTGCTGCACCCAGTGTGTGGCTTTGTCCAGCATCACCAGCCGCCCATCATCGCACAGGTCAATACTCTGCTGCGCCATCGATGCTGACAGAAAACGGTCCTTTGCGCCCCAGATCATCAGGGTTGGCACCTTCACGCGGGCATTCTCGTCAAACGTGGGGGGATGCTGCACGAACGCGCGGTACCAGTGAAGCATGGAGCGCATCGCGCCCGGTTTTGACCAGGCCTTACGGTACATTTCCAGGTCGGCATCGGTGAAACTGCCGCGCCGCCCGCTGGCCTGAATGCCACGCAGGGCGAACTGCGCGCTGCCGAGGGCAAAAACCTGTTCCGGCAGCCACGGGAGCTGAAAGAACAGGCCGTACCAGCTTTTCAGCATCTGCGCCGGATTGGTGCGCAGGTTGTGCTGGAAGACGACCGGATGCGGCACGTTGAGGATAGACAGCTTGTTGATGCGGCGCGGGTAGGTGAGCGCCAGCCCCCATGCCACCATAGCGCCCCAGTCGTGCCCCACAATATGCGCCGTATCGCGCCCCAGGGCACGCACCAGCCCGTTAATGTCATCCACCAGCCTGCGCAGCATATAGTCTGCAATGTCTTTGGGCTTGTCGCTTTGGTTATACCCGCGCTGGTCTGGCGCGGCCACGCGAAAACCCGCCTGTGCCAGCGCGTCGATCTGCCGCCGCCACCCATACCAGAATTCCGGGAAGCCGTGCAGCAGCACCACCAGCGGCCCGTCTTCTGGCCCTGCCAGCACCACATGCAGGATCACATCGTTGGTCTTGATCAACTGCCGCTCATAAGGGAACGGAAAATCTGACATGCCTGCTCATTTTATCCCATCAGGGTCTGTTGACGTTTGTACCGGTTTTAGGGCCTGGGACAGCCAGGATGGTCAACAGAACCCGGTAACTATTCGGCCATCGAAGTTGAGGCGAAACTGCCCTCACCCTAAATCCCTCTCCTGACCGCCGCAGCGCAGCGTTCGGGACGGGGGATGCGGGCTTCAAGCGCAACAGTGCGCTGAGGCGTTAATCCCGTGAATTACGGTAACACGTCGCACAGGATGACCTGTGCATAATCGCTGTGGAAGACCACTTCTTCGGTGTTCGCCAGCAGCACAATCTCGTAACCGCCGATCACCGCATCTGAAGACGGCGCACCAGCCACCGGACAGCCCAGGCTGGTTGTCGTCCAGGTCTGGGGGCGCACGCGCAGCAGTTCGGCGTCTTCCGGCGCGATGCCCCGTTCCCGCGCCAACTGCTGCCGCGCCAGGCTGACCATTTCGCCCGCTGTCGCATCCAGTTCCAGCAGCAGCGCCGGGTAATCGTCATAGAGGCTGCCTTCCTCGCAGAAACGCACCTCCGTGCCGCTGTCCGTATGGTATTCGTAGACGGTTTCGCCCAGCACAAACACCAGCCGGTAACCAGGAATCGGATCGCCCACAGCGCGCCGCGACTCGCACTCGAAGTTCGGGTTGCGCCAGGTCGCAGGTTCCACACGCACCAACTGCGCCGCTTCGCTGGCCGCGTTGACCGAGTCCGCACGGGCGGCCAGGTCACTGGCTGCCATCAGCACCAGCGGCGCATTGGCATCTGGCAGGGCAGAGGACGCTGGCGTGCGCAGTGCATTAACCGGCACCGAAGCATCTGGCAGGGCGGTGGCAGCGGGGGACGCGGTGAAGGTGGGGGCAGCAGGAATCAAAACTGCCGTAGCTACGGCGGTGGCAGAAGGGGCGGGTGACAAAGATGCACAGGCCGCGCTCATCAGCACCGCAGTCATCCACAGAATCCGGCGCAGCGCAGCCTGCATCATCACTCACGCTTCAGGAGCGTTCCCCAAAATCGCTTCGATATCGGCGGTTGTCACACCTTCGACGCTGATCAGCTTCTCGATCTTGGTTTCGCCCGCCACGATCTCGAAGCGTTCAACGGCCACACCCAGTTGTGTCGCCAGGAAGCTGATCAGTTCCTGGTTGGCTTCCGGGAGACCTGCCGATTCCGCCATCAGGCGAACTTTGAGCGTGCCATCTTCTTGCAGCCCAGCGATTTCCGTTTGGGGCGCGCGGGTAACAACCCGTACCGTAAACGCCGCGCCGCCCTTTGCATCCGTGAATTCAAACTTCCGGTCCATAGCCTTGCCTTTGTCTTTGCAGGACGCTCTCTACTTAAGCACCATACTATACTGATGAACGCGGTCTGCCGCAACTCAGCGGCCAAACACAAACAGGTTTCCGGCACAACGGGCTGTGTCTGGCCGCCTGGGCAGGGCTAGAAGATAACGCGCAGCACCTGAATCACCAGCAGCACAACAAGTGGGCTGAAATCGATACCAGACATCGGGGGCAGCGCCTGCCGTACAGGGGCCAGCACCGGTTCGGTCACATCATAAATCATCCGCACAAACTGGTTGCCACGATCCACCGGAAACCAGCTCATCAGCACGCGCGCCAGAATCAGCAGCTCAAACAGCAGCAGCAGCATGTCGATCAGGCCAAATATCACACCCATGGGGAGCAGTCCTCTCTTGCTTCGTCTTCTTGCTTTGGTC
>CAZQIJ010000459.1:1521-4019 GCA_964592955.1 uncultured Anaerolineaceae bacterium | reverse complement strand
ACGCTGACCTTGTGGCGCGATACCTATGAGCGTTTCCTTGCAGTGTACCTGGACCGCAGTGTGCGCCGCAGCCAGAAACTGGAGCGTTTTAACGAACTCTTTCGCGCCATGTTCATTGACCGGCAGCCTGCCTATGCGCTGTATCGCCAATGGTACGAGGCAACCGAAATCGCGCCGGAATTCCCAGCGCCGCCCACCAGTGAACCCACACCACGACTTACGGAAAATGAGCTGATCCCGGAAGACGTATTCATACCCGTTGAACAGCGCGAAACCGAACCTGAGCCAGCACGCACAACACACCCACCCCGCCGCCTTCCGCGCGGTCTGCTCGTCGTGGGGCTGGTTCTCATCCTGGCCCTGGGTGGCGCAGCCTTTGCCCTCAGCCGCCCGGGGCAGCAGCGCGGCATCGCACTTACGATTACGGATACACCGACCGCGACTTCGACAGCCGAGTCCGCTGCGCGCGGGTCCACAAGCAGCACTGCTGCGGCCCAGATGACAGACGAGGTTTCCAGGAGCGTCTCAACGGTGCCAGTAGACCTGAACACCCCTACGGCGCGCCCCACGGAAGACATCCAGGAGGAAGCGCCTACCGTCACTGCGCTGCCGCTGCTGCCATCCAGCACTTTTACCCCAGCGCCGCCCACAGCGACCCACACACCCACACAGACTTTTACACCGTCGAGCACATTCACACCCTCGGTGACACCCACCGTCACGGCCACGCCGACAGCCACACTACCGCCTGCGGGTCTGCAGGGGCAGCAAAACATGCTGAGCCTGCTGCCGCGCCTGGGGACGGACGACATCACCTGGCCAGACGAGCACTTCTCGCCAGGTACAGAAGGCGGGTTCTGGCGGTTGGGGATGGGCACAGCAGCCTCTGGTGACGAGATTCAGATCAGGTTAGGGAGCGAAACGCTGGAGCAGTTCTACGGCAATAACGCAGCGACGCGCATCCGCCGGGCAGAAGCGCGTATGATCCTGTTGACCGTTGACCCGCTGCTGCCTGCCGAAGATGTGTATTTCGGCCTCGCGCTGGTCACACCCGATGGCGCGCAGGACAGCGGGCTGGTCCTGCAGTTCCAGAACCTGCAGCGGGTCAACCTGATGCAGCGCGTGGATGGCACGCTGACCACCATCCGGCAGGAGAGCACCACCGACAGCGGCGGCAGGCTCCGCCTGGATCGGGATCAGACCAGCGGCGCAGTGACGATGTACTTCAACGATGCCCAGGTGGGCACGCCCGTACAGTTTGTGAATGCAGATGCGCCTGTGATCCCTGTGCTGTTCGTACAGGAAGGCGGCGTTATCGTCAGCGTCACTAGCTGGACGCTGACGCTGCGATAGCTGGGCGCGCTGGGCTAATGTGCTTCAACGTATGCCAGAATGGCGCGGAGGTCATTTGGCACAATCAGGTCAACCCTGGGCGGGAACAGCGGCGCTTCACCGCGATAGATAAAGGCGGCATGCATACCAACCGCCTGCGCCGCCAGTGCGTAATGCGCGGTGTTCTCTACCACCAGGCACTTTTCCGGCTGTACACCTGCCAAACGCGCGATGAGGTCATAGTATTCTTCATCGCGCGTATAGCTTTCTGAGACGTCAACGCCTGCGATCAGCCCGTTAAAGTAGGGCAGCACGGCTCCCCCAAACAGGAGGCTGCGCGCCTGGGTTTGCAGGGCATGGGTGGTAATGCCAAGCGTGTACTTGTCATCGTACAGGCGCTCCAGCGTTTCCCTGACTTCAGGATACAGGGCATCGCAGTTCTCGCTTGCCAGCCCTGGCAGTTCGCGCGCGAGGGCGCTCAGATCGTCGCGTTCTGGCAACGGGGTACCCGTTAGCCGGAACATGGCGCGTGTTGTGCGGTAAAGCCCTTCCCAAAGGTGCTTCATGCCATCGCTGCCTGCCAGATCCAGATCCGCGTAGTAACTATCCCAGTCTGCCATGACGTTGAGATAGGCCTCGCGCCAGTCTTCAGCGGTCCTGCCATACCGCTGTGCCATAACGCTGCTAAGCCCCTGTGTATAACAGGGTGTCAGCTTCTCAGTGTCAATTAACGTACCGTGCAGATCAAAAAAGACGTGCGTTACCATCATCGATCCAATTCCTGCCGGGGATACATCCAGCCCATCGCGGCGATACGAACCGGCTCCACGCGCACGCTGACGCCATCTGGCAGCGTATAGATGAGGACTCTGCCTTCGTTGGTCCAGCTAGCGCCGCGTTTTCTGACGTAATCGACGGCGGCCCACAGTGTGAAGCACAGGCCATACTGAGGATCGTTCCACTGTGACGGGAGTCCCATAGGTGCGGTTCGCTCACTGTTCTTCAGAAAGTCCCTGGATTTCGACAATGTAGTTTACAGGGCTGCCGCCAATTTCGCTGACGCGCACCTCGAAGTTGGCCGCCTGACCCGGAATCAGGACATCAACCCCTACCGGCGCAAACCATGCGCCAATCACGTGCTGTTCCACATCGAATACCGTGACCAG
>CAZQIJ010000459.1:0-1511 GCA_964592955.1 uncultured Anaerolineaceae bacterium | reverse complement strand
ATCACCGGCCAGCGGGTTGATCCCCGCGCTGTTCAGCGGCGCGTACACCGTCGTTTCGCTGTCGTTGGTTACGGTGCCTGTCACCTCAAGCTGATTGTCTGCGGTGAACGTCGAAGAGTCCGTCCAGCTCAGGGTACCCGCGCCGTAAATCGGGCGCAGCGGCGATACCCACCCCTCTGCACCCAGCGTCACCGTATAACCTGTGGTTTGCGCTGGTTGGCCCTCACCGAAACGCAGGCTGAACGGGGCAAAACCACCCGGCGGAATGCTGTAACCCATGACGACATCGACCGCTTCCTGAAGGGTTGTGCCATCCGCCGCCTGCAGCGCAACCCGTACCGGCACCTCTGCGACCGGTTCCGGGCTGTAATTGGCAACCTCACCCGTCACGAAGAACACCCCTTGTGCGTTGGTCCAGGACGTTACATTGGCAATATCCAGGCGCACACGGCGGACAAAACTGAGGGTGGAAAGCTCTGACGGGAGCAGTGCGGCGCTGGGGTTTATCACGAAGGTGTTGATGGCGGTCTGAACTTCAGACTGCGCGGCAGCGTCTGCCGGAACCACCAGGTCGATCACCCCGATATAAGTGCCCGTCTGCTGCACAAACGTGTTGATCTGCTGGCGCTGCCCCCCAGGCAGGGTACGCACACCGCTGATGCGCCAACTGCCATCGCCCATTGCCTGACGTTCCTGCTCCACGTAGCGCGCCAGATCCGGGCGGTGCTGAGACTGATACTCGTCTATCACTGTGCCGAACGCTCCCACCGGGGTTTCTCGTCCCAGATTAACAGCAGCAGCGGTAAGAACAGGCTCCAGCGCGTGGGGCGGTGTAAAGGATGCCGAAGCCAGCGTGGGATTATTCTGCTCATAGACCGACCAACTGCGGGGCACAAACATAGCAAAGGCCGCGGTTGGATGGGTGTAATTCAGCGGCGAAACATCGGGCGGCAGGGGTGTGGGCGCAAATATCACTGCACCGCTGCCGCAGCCTGCCAGCAGTAAAGCGAGGAAGACCAGCACCCCAGTGCGCATCCCCTAGTTCTCCGTTCGCAGATCTTCGGGCAGATGCCCGATGTCGTTATGTGAGACGAGGTACTTGTGCCCGTCGGTATCCACCATGATGCGCGTGATGCCGCAGTGGTTGATGAGCATATTGGCCCAGGCATCAATGTGAATCTCAAGCACCTGCGCCACAAAAAACCGGATGATGTTGCCGTGACACACGATTAACTCATAGTGATCATCCCTGGAGGTACGCACCGGTTGGAAATAGTGTTCGTAGGCCATTTGCATCGTATCTGCACACGTCTTGATCTGCGATTCATCAAGGTCTGGATGGTGCCCCGCAAAATAGCCTGCGAAGCGCATCGGGATAGATGGAATGCACTCACGCAGCGCATCGTTTGGTGCCATCTCAATTTGCTCAAACTCCCGCGCGATCAGGTCCGCCGTATGGCTGGCGCGCCTAAGCGGGCTGTGATGCAGACGGGTGAAGGGGAGATCCCGCA
>CAZQIJ010000458.1:0-4026 GCA_964592955.1 uncultured Anaerolineaceae bacterium | reverse complement strand
CCATCTGGCGCTACCAGCGCACACAGCGCCAGGGCACTGCTGGCGCAAAGCCAGCAGCAGCGCCATCACTGCCTGGTGACGGGCGCGCCGTGGACCTGGCCCGCAGCGCGCCCGTCTTGCCACTGGCGCTGGCCGTGTGACCCCTACAACACCCCCTCGACCTCTGCCGCGTCGGCATCGCTGAGCGCGAACGCGCCGCCGATAATGCCTTCCACCTGCTGCGCGCTGCGTGCCCCCACGATGGCCGCGGTCACCGCCGGGTGCCGCAGCGTCCAGGCGATGGCCACTTCCCCGGCAGATTTCCCGTAGCGCGCCCCGATCTCCCTGAGCTTCTCCGCGATGGCCAGGTTGCGCGTCAGCGCCGGTTCCCGGAAGGCGTCATCACGCGCGCGCCAGTCGTCCGCAGGGAAGGCCGCGACGCGTTCGCGCGTCATCGCGCCCGTCAGCAGGCCGGAATACATGGGCGAATAGACGATGACGCCGATGTTGTGCTGCTGGCAGAACGGCAGAATATCCGCCTCGATCTCGCGCCGCAGCAGCGAATAGGGCGGCTGCAGCGACGTAATCGGCGCGATGGCCTGCGCGCGCCGCATCTGCCCGGCATCGAAGTTCGAAACCCCGATCCAGCGCACCTTGCCCGCCTGCTGAAGCTCCGCCATCGCCGTCCAGCCTTCCTCGATTTCGTCGTCGGGATCCGGCCAGTGGATCTGGTAGAGGTCGATCACCTCCACATCCAGGCGGCGCAGGCTGGCTTCCACCTCGCGCCGGATTTCCTTCATGCTGCCGCGAATGGTGCGGCTTTCGTCCCACACCAGCTCACACTTGGTGAAGAGATACGGCTTGTGCGCCAGCCCTTTGATGGCGCGGCCTACCACCTCTTCGGAATGTCCCAGGCCGTAAACCGCCGCCGTGTCGATCCAGTTCATGCCCAAATCCAGCGCGCGGTGAATGGCGCTTATGGACTCCGCGTCGTCCTGCGGCCCCCATGCATATTCCCATCCGCCGCCGCCGATGGCCCACGCGCCGAAGCCGATGCGCGTAATGTGCATGTCGCTGCTGCCGAATGGGCGCGTTTCAAGTGTCGTCATATGTACCGCTCCTGAATGCTGCTGTTAAACGGCAGCGATGATAACGCGAAGTCTTGGCCAGGGGGTAAGAAATCGGCACAGCGGGCAGGGCTTTTGCAACGCCCTGCTGCCCGCGCCATGTCAGGTTGCGCAAACTGCTGATCTTCGCTAAAGTGTGAGGTGCTGTGTTTGGAGACAACCCGCCATGAACAATTCATCAGACCCGGCACCCCACACAACACCCCGCAGCAAGCGCCCGCTTTGGGTACGGCTTTTTCGTTGGAGTCTTGTGCTGCTGGCGGTCCTTGTGACGGTGGTCCTGTGCATCTACCCGGTCGCCATCGGCTATTATGCCACCCTCAGCACAGCGCGCGCCGTCGGCGATCCACCCGCTGGATTCGCGCGCCTCAGCCTGACCACCGCCGAGGGCGACACGCTGGCGGCCTGGTACCTGCCCCCGCGCAACGGTGCCGTGATTATCCTGCTGCACGGGGCCACCGGCAGCCGGGACGATCTGCGCGCGCCTGCTGCGCTGCTGGCCGAAAACCGTTATGGCGTGCTGGCGCTGGACCTGCGCGGGCACGGCGAAAGCGAGGGCCGCGCCAATCTCTTTGGCTGGCAGGGGACGAGCGACGTGCGCGCCGCCGTGGATTATCTGCTCACCCAGCCGGATGTGATCACCGTCGGCGCGTGGGGCTTCTCGTTGGGGGCAGAGGTGCTGATGGGGGCGGCAGCGTCTGCGCCAGAAATCAAAGCCATCGTGGCAGACGGCGCAACCCACCGCACCTACTTCGACTCGCGCGAAGCGCCCATCGGGCGTATGGCTCCTGGCGAGACGATGGTCTGGCTGATGTACGCCACCGTGCAGGTCATCACCGGTCAGCCGCCGCCGCCGCCCCTCGTGGACTCGCTGGCCGCCAGCGGCGATACGCGCTTTCTGCTGATCGCTGCGGAAAACACGCCCCATGAGATCGACTACAACACGCGCTACCTGCAAGTTCTGGGCAAACGCGGCGCGCTGTGGGTCGCCCCTCGGGTGGGGCATGTGGGCGCGTTCTGGAACCTGCGCGACGACTACACACAGCGTGTGCTGGATCTGTATGGCGATACCCTGTGGTGAAGGCCGCCCAGGGATCGACGCTGCGGTTGACGACTGCCGCCCAATACCCGGCCTATGAATAAGGAATACAGGAGTTATGATGACCCTGCTATACACCGTAATCACTGTGCTTCAGGCTGCCACCTTCCTCATGGCGCTGCGGCTGCTGCTGCGCCGCCCCAACTGGTACGGCCTGCTGGCCGCGCTCACCATCGGCGCGCTCATCTACGATAACGCCATCATCGCCGCCGGGGCATCCATCGGCGCGGGGGATGCGCTGAAAGCGCTCAATGCCCTCCGCTTCTATGGGCACGCCCTGCTTACGCCCACGCTCATCATCTTCGCGTTTGGGGTGGCACGGCGCGCAGGGCTGCCCTGGGCGCAAAGCCGCCGCAACCATGCCCTGTTCTGCACGCTGGCCACCGCGCTCATCCTCTATGGCGCATACTTCAACATCGTCACGCTGTCGCTGGAAGTGGACGCATCCGATGGCCTGGTGCGTTATGTCAACGCCGCGCCGCACGGCCCGCCGCTCGCGTCCATCATCACCATTATCGTGGTCGCCATCGTGGGGGTCCTGGTGTGGCGCAGCGGCAAGTCCTGGGGGCTGGCGCTGGGATCGGCCTTCATGTTCGTGACTGCGATGCTCGGCGTGAGCGTGCCCGTCGTGGCCAACGTGGGCGAAGTGGCCATGACCAACGCCCTGGTGGATGGTGAGCGCACGGCGCAGCAGCCGCTATCACACGCGCCATCATACCCCCCATCCACCAGCGCAGCAGCCGGATGACCCTAACGCGGCGGGACTTTCTCGCCTGCGGTTTGCCCCCTTCGCCCCTCACCGGGAGAAGGGGGCAGCGGGATGAACGGAAAGACCCAGCGCAGCCACCAGCGCAGCCACCAGCGCAGCCACCAGCGCAGCACATCTGCCACCGCCACCACTGCCTATTGCCGTCGGCGCTATCCAAAAACAAATCGACTCCCGTCCGTGTGCCAATTTTCCAACCTGTACGACATACGCTACAATGGAAAGTGCAGCATGTATCCCAAACGGCAGTACAGCATTTCACGTTCGATCAGGCCTGATTGCAGAGAGAGGGTATACGATGGCTAACGGAGAATTGTCGTCCGGTGTGTTTCGCAAGTTGGGGGTGCTCCTCAACGAACTGGCTGCTGCCACCGCGCAGCAGGAAGCCGCGCTCGCTAAAGTCCGTCAGGAAATCGCGGTGGTGGAAAGCCGCCTGCGTGTGCTGGCGTCTGGATTCCAGGAAATGATGGAATACGAAGACGACGACCACGACCCGATGGAAGACGACGACCACGACGACTCGGAGGATGACAGAGGTCGCTACGGCGACACACATGCGGACTCTGTCCCTGACGTAGATGAAGCACCGGAGGCCAGGCATTACACCGGCGATGATGACAGCGCACCTGACGAAGCCGGTGGCTATGGCGAAGCTGCTGAAAACGTTTTCGCGGATGACCCTGAGGACGAAGCCGCGGAAGAAGACGCATCACACGGCATGTCACACCATCACCCAGGCGATGACAGCGATCGTCTCTACGCAACCGCCCAGCGCCAGGACGATGCCGACGACATGGAAATGATGGAAATGGCGGAAATGACGGAAGACCCAGCGCATGGGGACCCTCACAACCCCTATGACGGGTACCATCACGACGGCGGCGGCGCGATGCCAGACATGGAAGATGCGGAAGAACATCACGACGTGCCAGACGGTGTCCCCTTCGACCGCTGGGACATGTTCCTCAACGTGCGGTACTCCATCCACCCGATGGACAGCCAGCTTCGCGAAGAATTAATTCACGATTACCCAATTCTCCAAAACTACTTGTAAG
>CAZQIJ010000457.1:0-4040 GCA_964592955.1 uncultured Anaerolineaceae bacterium | reverse complement strand
GTTCTGTGGGTGCAAATGGCACACTGGTCTGGCGTTTTGCCCCACATAGCATATGCGTCATTCGCACCTGCTCTCATAAAGAGTAAACAAATCTGGCCTAAGCGTCACTTTTTCTTACAGTTTTTTACAGCCTAAACCGGCGAGCGCTGCTTATGGTCAGCGAGACTATTGTATAGGATTTGGCCCACAATTGCCAAATCACAAGCCTGTTACCTGTTACGGGTGTATTCGGATTGTGGGGCAGGTTATGTGTTTTGCGGGACGACACACGGGTCGGCCCCCTACCCAACCCTGGACGAACCTCTGTTGTTTGCCGCCGTTTCCGAATACACCGTCTGTTACCCTTCTTAAGGCTGTTCCTGCGTTGGTGGGCAAGGCGAGCGTTATCCCGCGATGCAAGAAGGGTTTGCATGGGTCACTGGCGCACACAGGCACTTCACGAAGCGGCTGCCCCTGGGCTGTGATCTGGCAGCAGCGTTTCGGCGTTACGCACGGCAGACACGCTGTACCCGGCCAGGCCCACAGCAACACCCATGAGACCCGTCACGGCAAACAGAAGGCCAATACCTGCGCCGGGGCCCACGCCGAACAGCCCGCCAAACACTGGTACCAGCGCTCCGCCTGGCAGCAATGCCGGGCCGAAGACCTGATCTGCAAGCGGGCCTGCTAAAAGCAGCGCAACCGGTGCGGTCACCTGGGCGATAAGCCGCCGAACGGCAAACACCCGCCCCTGAACCTCTGGCGCAACCTTTGCCTGCCAGAGGGCCTGATTCGAGGCGTTGAGGATGCTTGAGAAAAACGTGGTCATGAACGCGCCGAACATCCACACAGGCAGCGCCTGCCCCAGACCGATGACGGTTTGCCCCAGCAGGCTGGAAGCGATGATGCTGCCCAGCACGCCATGCACACGGTACCTGGGACTGCCGTAAATGCTGAGGAGCAGGCCGCCCACGACGCCGCCCACACCAGCAGAGGCCTGCACAATGCCCAGCGCCGTCTCGTCATTACCAGTACGTGAAAGCACCAGCACAGGCAGCAGTACAAATGCGACTGTAGCCGTAAGGTTAATGCCGAAGAACGACAGTTGTAACCCCAGCAAGCTGGGCCGCCCGAAGATGTAGCGAAAGCCATAGCTTACCTCGTGCAGCAGGCCACCCGAACGGCTGCGGACCATCGCTTCGGTAACAACAACGGGCGGAATGTGAATCAGCAGAAGTGTGCTGATGGCAAAACAGAAGGTCACGATATCGATAAGGAGGATGCCCTCAAAGCCGATGAGCACGAAAAGGCCGCTCGCCAGCACCGGTGCCAGAATGCCGGAAGCGTAATCCGCCAGGCCCTGCATCCCGCTGGCGCGCCCATACTGCGCTTTGGGCAGCATCACGCTAAGCGCGGCTGACCAGGCCGGGAACTGGAACGACTCGAAAATGCTGGCGAAGAACCCCGCCGCGTAGATGTGCCAGATCTCGAGCTGGCTGCTGGTGAGCATCAGGAAAATAAAGACTGCCGATAAGCCTGCCGCAAGGTCGCTGATCATCATCGCCAGCCTGCGATCCCAGCGATCCACGAGCGCGCCAGCCAGTGGACTCATGAAAACACCGGGCGCAAAGGCGAAGAATCCCGCCAGCGCCAGCGTTGTCGCTTCCCCGGTTTTTTCCCATGCCCACAGGGTAATGGCGAAGCGCGTCATCCCTGAACCGAGCAGCGAAACCAACTGACCGAACCAGATGAGCGTAAAGCCGCGCATGCCGTCCAGGTGACGTGCTGTTGTTCCGCGCATGGTGTCAGATCCTGCCCGCGATGGGTGGTGCGACGGTGATCAACCGGGCACCGCGTAACGGTGACGGCGGATGAGCGTCTGCTGCGCTGTGACCGTCACCACGTTGAAGCCAGCTTCTGCGCCGGTATCGACAACGGTTTCGGTTTGCCCCGGCCAGGCGTGGATCTGGTACCAACTGCTCAACACGCTGGAATAGAGGATGCCATCGCGCAGGGTTTCAAGGTTCATGTGGACGTGGCCGTGAAACACGCCGCGCAAACGGTGCCGCGCCTGAAGCAGGGCCTGGTGTACTGCTTCGCCGTTGATCAGCGCCATGTAGGTATCCAGCCAGGGGATTCCCGACGGCAGCACGTTGTGATGCACAGCCACCACCAGCGGGCGCGGGTCGTCTGCACGGCACAAGGCGTTAAGCCAGGCAAGCTGCGCGTCATCGACATGACCGGACGGCGGCTGATAACCGGGCGGCAGCGGCGCATTGCTGTCCAGCAGCACGAGCTGCACGCCGTTAATTTCCTGCTCGTAGTAAAGCGGCTGGTCGCCACGAGTCATCATGATGCGCTGCACGGCGGCGGGATCGTCGTGGTTGCCGCCGATGTAGAGCACCGGATACCTGATCTGCGACAGCAGCCTGTGCGCGGCCTCGTAAGCCGCCGGGTGCGGATCATAGGCGACATCGCCGGTATGCAGCACAAAATCGGGGGTGAAGGGCAGCGCATTCAGCGTTTCGACAAGCACCTCAGCACCCCGCCAGGCGCTGTGCGGCGCAACGTCCTGTGTGTAGCGCTGATCCGGGTTCAGATGCGTGTCGCTGATGTGTACGAAGCGCAGCAGAGGTTGCGTGTTCATATCAGGTCACTCCTTCGTTTGGGTTACTTGTGGCCATTGTTCCTTGTTCGTCACTACGCTGGCGGGTTGTGCTGCGCTGCTTATTTTCCTTCATTCCCGGTTCTCACTGGGGTGAGGGGTTTGGGGCGAAGGCGCGTTCGCCCGATTTCGATGGCTGGGCGTTGCAGCAACCCCTGATGTTTACAATACCGCTACAGCGCTACTCGTCAAGCACGATCTCGATCCAGGTGGGCTGACGATCAAGGATGGTGATTTCCTGGCGGAAGCGCACCCGCCCACTGCTTTCGCTGACGATGACCTCGTAGGTGTCTTCGGAAAGGTCACCCAGGGTGAAGTTCTCGCCCCAGACGGCATCCGGGTTGACCGAGTCTCCCTCATAGGAATAGGCATAACGCGTGACCGTGCGCCCTGGCCGCCGCACCTGCACGGTGACACCGGGCAGAAGGTCGCCTGCGGTAGTGACCACGCGCCCGATGAGTGTCCCGAAGGTGGGATATGGGTACAACCACATTTCCGGGTTGCGGGTCGCGCCGAAATCATCAGGATCGCCCAGGCGCACTTCAAAATGGAGGTGCGGGCCGATTGCGATGCCGCTATCGCCCACCGCGCCAAGCTGAGTTCCCTGCTCCACACGCTGGCCGGTGACCGCCTCGATGCGGTTCAGATGACCATACAGCGTATAGACCTTGTGGCCTTCGGGGGAGAGGAAGTCGTGTTCCACGATCACCAGCCGCCCGTAATAATCGTACTGTGGGCCAAACAGGCGCTCTGCATCCTCCCCGGCATAGTAGACCGTGCCCGGCGCGGCGGCCAGTATGGGGGTACCGCGCGGGTTCTGGAACTCCACCCCATGATGGATCGGATAGCGCCCGAACTGGGTGCTGCCGTAGGGATAGGTGCGGTCTACCCAGTCTGAACCGGTGCGGGCGATGGGACGCACCAGCGAGAACAGGGAGCGGCGTTGCAGTGTGGGCGCTGCGGTGGGCGGTTCAGGGGTGGGTGTGCGTGTGGGCGTCATGCTGGGTGTAAACGAGGGCGACGGCGTGACGCTGGGTGTGGGTGTGAGGGTTAGGGTGGGTGGGCGCGGCGTGGGTACCGCTGTGGTGGCCAGCGCCACAGCGCGCTGCGTGGGCGGCAGCGTGACGGCCACCCCCTGGGCCGCGTTATCCTGACAGGCCGCAAGGCTCAGCGCAGCGGTCGCGACGATGAGCAAACGGCTGAGGACGAAGAGAGTCATAGACAGTGCAGGTATTCTGGTCAAGGGATGACTCGTTTACATGACAGGGCAAAATCGTGCAGCAGCGGTTGAACCGTATTGGGCGCGGCAGAACCCCGCCAGGACGGGTGAAACCATGCCGCGCCTATTGTAATGAGGGTCATCACGCTGGTGTAGGGTCGGTTGCGCACGCCGCGA
>CAZQIJ010000456.1:0-4062 GCA_964592955.1 uncultured Anaerolineaceae bacterium | reverse complement strand
ATCTGGGGGCGCCACGCGCTTGATGCCCATCGCGCCGGCTACCAGGCGCGGCTTCAGCACCCAGGGGCCGGGCACGCGCTCCATAAACGCTGCGACAGTCGCATGGTGAATCACCGGCGTGAAGTCCGGCACCAGGATCCCGCCTTCGTGCGCCGCGATGCGCATCGTGAGTTTATCGCGGAAGCGCCGCGTGGCCGTGTGCCCCATACCCCCAATGGCCAGATGCTCGCGCAGCACCGCCGCCATCTCCACATCATATTCGTCCAGCGGGATAATACAGTCAAAACGTCTGCTGCGCATCAGATACGCGACGGCATAGATCATGTCTGGCAGCCTGCTAAGCGACGGCATGTAGTGCGTATAGTCGATGCTTTCGCGCGGCCAGGCGTCATTGCGCAGCGCATCAGTGGTCATCAGAATCACTTCTGCGCCCTGGCGTTTGGCTTCGCGCAGCAGTTCTTCGCCCTTCAGGTAGCTGGATATTGCGAGGATGGTCGTCATGCATTTCCCCCCGGTTGCGGTTTTGGGACAATATCATAGCATTACGGGGAATAAACGCAAGCTTTCGCGCAAGGGCGGCACGCAGCCCGCCGCCCCCCTTCACGACAGCATCCGATCAGGCGAGCGCGTACAGGTAATGTCGCTCGCGCGGGAACAACGCCTGCATCAGCATCATCGCCTTGCGCGTCCCGTAGGTTTCCGGCAGCGCCGCGCGGATGTCGATCTCGCTGCGATGCCCGAACAGGACGTTCAGAAACGTGAGGTACGGGAATTCTGCATCCCCTTCGTGCTGGTCAAATGCGCGCGCTACCGCATCGACGATGCGCCCCTGCTCAAACGTGATCTCCAGCCCGGTAAGGTCATAGAAGCCGATCTTCAGGCTGCCGGTATAGCGGTTCGCCCCGGATCCTTCCAGACGCCGTTCCAGCACCGGCGCAACATGCCTGATGAATCGGCCCAGGTCCGCCACGCGCAGGTACCACGCATAAACATTCGCGTCTGGCCGCAGCACCACGCCCCACGTGCGGCTGAACATCGTATCCAGGTGCGGGGACTGGCTGCTGTCGAATTCGATCAGCGGCGGCGCGAAGTCCGGCTTATCCTGGCGGAACGCCTCCACGAAGCTGCCGATGCCGCGCAGGATGTCGTCGAACGTATCCAGGTACGAGGCTTTCTCGCCGATCACGATGTGCATACAGCCAAGCTGCTTAAACGCAGGGAGGGCGCGCACGCTGAAGAAGCCCACATCTTCGCCGCTGGCATTCGTCACAATATGGATGTAGAGGTGAAACGGCGCATCCGGGTGGCGGCCTTCCAGCTCATAGCGCCACTCGTTTTCGCTGCGCAGCAGGCTTAGCCCGGCGCGCTGCGCCCTATACGCCTCCCACGCCATCAGGTTTGGGATGTCTGTGGCGGCTGCCCGGCGCACGGTGAAGCGCGGGGTTGTGTCTGGTTTGGCGTCTGGTTTGGCGTCTGGTTTCGGTTCTGGCACCTTCGGGATCAGCGACAGCGGGTACAGCGACCGCGTGCCCAGATCCACCGCCATCGTGTAGCCGAAACGCCGGTAGTAGTGGCCGATGCCGGTGATGCCCTGCATCAGGTGCCCCAGCGCTTCGCTGCGCGCGTGCGCCGTTTCGATCTGCGCGCGCACCAGGCCCCGGCGGCGGTAGTCTTTGTGGGTGGCCACCAGTTCCACCCGTCCCACTGGCACCGCGATATCGCCAAAGCGCCACGTTTGCGGGATCAGCAGCACGGCAGAGACGATCTTATCTTCCTGCGCCGGATCGACCACCACCCACATGTCGTCGTCCGTCACAGAGGGGTGATGCGGCGCGAGCAGATCATTCACCCAGTGGTACAGGGCGCTTTCGTCTTCGCCGCTGGTTTCGCTGAAGGTTTCGCTGTAGAAGGTCGCCAGGTTTTCACGGTCACTGGCGACACCCGCGCTGATGGAGCGCAGAATCAGGCCGCCGTCAAGGTTTCGCTGCATAGAACTGACCCCATGTGTGCTAAAGTAACGCCTCAGGTCTGCCTTGAGTGCGCAGCTCCCGGCCCCTTCACCTGGGGAGAAGGGGAAAGACACAACAGGCTGTGTCTTTTCGTCCCGCTGCCCCGCTCCGTGTGGAGCGCGACTCTGGGTGAGTGCCAGTTCACCTCAAATTCATGATCCGAGCAGTTACCGCTAAACATGGGGTCATTATAGCTCATTGAAGTTCAATAGCAAGGTCTGGGGTGAAAATCAGGCCACCGGGCCCCTTTCAAAGTTCATGACCCGGAAAACCTCGGCGCAAGCGTAACCCGCCTGTTTCCCGGCTTCGGCATCCCACTTGCTCACCATCTCCAGCGCGGCGTCATCCAACTGCGAGGCGTGGCAGCGCAGCGCCTCGATCTTGCGCGCGTGAACGTCAGAAATATCGACGAACAGGTTCGGGCGCTCGGTGAGGAACAGATACAGCCGTGCCACGTTGTGCGGCTCATAGCCCTCCGCCAGCAGTTCGGGGAAGATCGGGCGCGCCCCGGCGCTGGGGAAGACTGCGTACAGGGTGGCGGTGCCTGTGGCCACATGATCCGGGTGATTGACGTAATTCTCGCTCTGCGCCATCAGCACACTGGGGTCAAAGGTCATCACCACCTGCGGCCTGATCTCGCGGATCAGCAGCGTCAGGTCGCGGCGGAGCTGCATGGTGGGTTCAAGCACGCCGTCGCGGTAGCCCAGAAAGCGCACATCGTGGACGCCGACCACCTCTGCGGCGGCCCGCTGTTCACGTTCGCGCCTGTGGACCAGTTCCTCCAGGTTGGTGTTCGGATCGTTGCTGCCCGCGCCGTTATCGGTGACGATGCAGTAAGTCACCTGGGCCCCGGCATCTGCCCATCGCGCCACCGTACCCGCCGCCGCAAATTCGATGTCGTCTGCGTGCGCCGCAATCACCAGCGCGCGTTCTGGCACATAAAACGTCTGATCCTGAGGTTGATCAGTCATGAAATTTCTCTCCGGTTAAAGGGGATACAAGGGTTTACTTTCGGACGCGCGCACAGCCGTGTTCCTTTCACGATCCTCATGCGCCGTCCATTTCCACCACCGGGTGGCCTTCGTGCTGCGTCAGTGCTAAGAAAAGCGCGCTCAGCCGCGTCGTCATCGCGCCCACCTCGCCCGAACCGATCACGCGCCCGTCCACCCAGGTGACCGCCGCCAGCTCGCCCATCGTGCCGGTGCAGAAGATTTCATCGGCGCGGTAGACCTCGGCCAGCGAAATGTCGCGGATCGCGTGCGGGATGTGGTGCGCCCGGCACAGGTCCAGCACCACCGCCCGCGTGATTCCTTCCGGGCAGGAGTCGGTTTTTGGCGTGTGGACGACGCCGCGCTGCACGATAAACAGGTGCGTCGCGTTGGTTTCTGCCACGAACCCGCGCAGGTCAAGCATGAGCGCGTCATCGACCCCGGCAGCGTTGGCCTGGATCTTGGCGAGGATCGAGTTGATCAGATTGCACGAGTGAATATTCTGATCCACGCAGTCTGGCGGGATGCGGCGGATGCTGGATGTGATGAGCCGCAGCCCGCCCTTATCGTAGACCGGGGCCTTGTGCTCTGGCAGCACGATGAGCGTGGGCCCGCCGGTATTCAGGCGTGGGTCCATGCCGCTGGTATATTTCACGCCGCGTGTCAGCGTCAGCCGGATGTGAACGCCGTCCGTCATGTGGTTGGCGTGCAGCGTGCGCCGGATTTCGTGAATGATCGTTTCGTGCGTTGGGATCTCGGCAAACGCCAGCGCTTTGGCCGAATCGCGCAGCCGGTCGAGGTGTTCGGTAAGCCGGAAGATGCGCCCGTTATAGAGCCGCAGCCCCTCCCACACGGCATCTCCCCCCTGCACCGCCGCATCGAATGGGCTGATTGCGGCCTGGTCGCGGTGTACCAGCGTGCCGTTGATGTTCACGATAAGGTCGCGGTTTTTCTCGTTGTAGGTCTGTTTCATAACATGTCATCCTGATCGTTAGGGCCGGCAGCAGCCCCCAGCCGGTGCGGTGCCAGCACAGCATACAGCGCCTCGCATTCCGCCAGCAGGC
>CAZQIJ010000455.1:0-4062 GCA_964592955.1 uncultured Anaerolineaceae bacterium | reverse complement strand
TGGCTGGCCAGCCGCGCCAGCATCCTGATCAGCGCAGTGTGATCGTCGCTGCGCAGATTATCCACCGACACGGCCAGATGCTCGCGCCCGGCCAGCGTGTCGCTGATCCAGCGCCCGACTGTGCTGCCCGGCCCCAGTTCGATGAAGATGCGCGCGCCGTCGCGGTACACACGGTTGACCAGGCGCGGGAAGTCCACCTGTTTGCACGACACGCGCGCGATGTTGCGGGCGATCTGGTCGCGTTCAAGCTGCACAGGCTGGTAATCTGCCGCGCTGTAGAACACGGCGTGCTGGCGCGTGCCCGTCAGCGGGTGATTATGCAGCCGGTAGAACTCGTCATATTCGGTGATCATGGCTTCGTTGTGGATGACCACCTCAAACGGCGCGCGCAGAGAACTGCACCCCACCGCCGCGATAACGCGCTCGCACGCCGCCGGATCGCCCGCGATGACCACTTCGCCGGGCGTGTTGATGTGCGTCAGGTACACCCGGTTTTCTTCTGCCAGCGCGGGCAGCACCTGGGCCGCCGGTGCCGTCAGCACATACGACGCCCAGAAATCGTCTGGCGCATCGTCTGGCAGGCCCCACATGTCGCGGATGGCGTCCTTACGCCCAAACAGGCGCGACCGGAACAGCGGCGAACTGTGCGCGATCCGGCTGGCGGTGTCGCCGTCATACCACAAGCCCATCGCCCACAGCATACTGCCCTCGCCGATGCTGTAGCCCAGCGCCGCCGCTGGCGTGATCCTGAACACTTCGCGCATCACGTGCGTAAACAGCACCGCAAAGGTGGTGCCGGATTCCATCATCGCCGTCTGGTCATTGGCCAGCAGTGCCCGAAAGGCGCGGATTTCCGCGCGCGTGGGTGCCGCGATGCTGCGCTGATACAGCAGATGATCCGCAACCGCCGTCGGCGTGTCGCTGGTCAGCGTCAGCAGGTGATCGTGTGATGTTGGAAACAGGTGCATCCAGTCCTGCCCCAGCCCCGGATACGAGTTAAACGCGCCCGGATACGCAAACGCCACGCCGCCCTTTTCGCCCAGCGGGTTGGCCGTAAAGTAGCTGCCTGCCGGGGTCGCAAAGTCTGTGCCGCGCTCGAACGCCTCGCCGATCCCGCGCCGCGCGAGGTCGATCTCTTTGCGCAGCGAGTCCCGGTCTTTGGCCACCAGCGCCGCCACATAGGGGCGGCTGCGAAACACGCTGAACGTGCGGCTGGCAAGTGTGGCGAGCGTGTCTTCGCCTTTCAGCGCTTCTTCAAGCTGGCCCAGGCGGCCCAGCAGGCCAGCGCGGCTGTCCGCGTCAATCAGGTACAGGCGAAGCGCTTTGCGGCGCAGGGTGTGCGGTGTAACGCTGTGATGCCCTTCGGAAAGGACCACGTGCCCGGCCTCCGCGCCGTCCAGCGCCAGGCTGCTTACCGCGGCATACCGCTTGCTGCGGCTCAGCCACGTGCGCGTATCCTGCGGGATGTAAAACGCGCTGCCCGCCCACGCCTCTGGCTGTTTCGGCGCGTTCCAGTGCGGCACCATCGGGATCATGCGGTTATACAGCGTTAGCGCCGCGCCGATCAACCCCGCCATGCCAGACGCGGCGAAGGTGTGGCCCACGTTGGCCTTCACACTGCCCAGGGCGGTGGTGTGCGGCTCGCCCGCATACACCCGCGTTAACCCGGCGATCTCTGCCGCGTCTTCTGCCGCGATGCCGCTGGCGTGCGCCTCCACATAACCGATTTCGGCAGGCGTGATGGCCGCTGCCGCCAGCGCCAGTTCTGCCGCCTGCGCCACCGTCGGCGCGTGTGCAGCGGCTTCAATCACGGCATAAACGCGCTCGTTCAGCAGCCGGTCTGCACGCTTCAGCACCACCGCGCCAGCCCCCTCCCCCACCATCCAACCGCCGCTGGCCTGGTCGAAACTGAGGGTGGGCGCGCCGGACTCCAGGTTATGCATGGGGTGCATCTGGCGGCGCAGCACCACATTTTCCACCCCGCCGCTCAGGTCAACCGCCCCCACCACCACCGCTTCAAGCGCGTCGTCTTCCAGCAGCAGTTGCGCCACCTGCAGCGCCTTGCTCAAAGAGTTCTCGCCAGCAGACAGCGTGAACGCCGGTCCGGTGAAATCCCACAGCGCCGAAACGCGGCTGGAGATGATGTTGCCGATGGCGCTGGTATACTGATTGACCTGGGCAGGCGGGTTCAGCGCGTCTTTGGTCAGCGTCTCCAAAGCGTCGATGTCGTCCACCTGCACGCCCAGGGCGCGCAGCCCTTCGCGCACCTGCCACGAGAGGTCCAGCCGCTGGCGATACTGGTGCAGGCTCAGTTCCGTTTCCAGCGCCACGATGACGGCCACGTTTGCGCCTTCCGCCAGGCCAGAATCGCGCACCGCGTTATCTGCCACCTTCAGCAGTAAGAGCTGCTGCGGGATGGGCTGGTCGCCTTCTTTGGGCGGAAACTTAAAGCGCATAAAGTCGATCTCAAACGAGTCCAGGTAGGCCCCGCGCGGCGCATCCCCCGCCAGGCCGCGCCAGCGTTTGGGCGGCAGCTCCCGAAAATGCGTGAGGCCTTCGCTGCGCGTTTGCGCCAGGTTGTGCAGGCCATCCACCGCCCCAAACTGCGCATCCATGCCGATGATGGCCATGCGCGCCTGCCGCACCTCCCGCACGGGGGCAGCAGCCGTGTGCGGCGCGTTTTCCAGCACCACATGCGCCGAAACACCGCCAAAGCCAAACGCGTTCACCCCCGCGCGCTTCTCGCCGCCGGGCCAGCCGGTGCTGCGCCGCACGATCTGCCCCGCGCCAAACACGCCGTTCTGCGAGGTCAGCGCGTTCTGCACGCCGGGCGTGGCCGGAATCACGCCGTGATGCATGGCCAGGATCACTTTAAACATGCTGGCCATCCCGGCCACTGTCAGCAGGTGGCCGAGGTTGGCCTTCACCGAGCCGATCAGCGGCGCAGGCCCGGTGAGGTGCGGGCCGAAGAATTCTTCCAGCGAGTTGATCTCGGTTTTATCCCCCAGCGGTGTGCCGCTGGCGTGGCATTCCACATACTGGATCTGCGCCGGGCTGATGCCGCTGTCGTCATAGGCGCGCTGGAACGCCAGGATCTGCCCGCGCGGGTTGGGCGTCAGCGGGTGTTTGCCGCGCCCGTCGTTAGAAAGCCCCACCCCGCCAATGGCGGCATAAATGCGGTCGCCATCGCGCAGCGCGTCGTCATAGCGTTTGAGCACCAGCATCCCCGCGCCTTCGCCAGCCACCAGCCCGCCAGACGCCGCATCCAGCGGGCGGCTGTCGCCATTTTCCGGGTAGGCGCTGAAGTTGGTGAAGCCCATGTTCACAAACAGCGGGTCGGCAGCGCTCACCGCCCCGGCCAGCATCACATCACTGCGGCGCGAGGCCAGCATATCGCACGCCAGCCCCACCGCATACAGCGACGAAGCGCACGCCGCATCCAGCGCGAAATGCAGCCCACCCAGGCCCAGCATCCCGGCCACAAATGCCGCAGGCTGGCCAGAAATGAGCGCGTTGCGCAGTTCAACCGGGCTGGTTTGCGCGCGCGGCAGCGTAAAGCGCTCCAGCCCTAGCACCTCCGCCAGCGCGTCAGAAAGCGCCGCGTCATAGATGGGTGCCATCAGCCGGTGCGAGAGCCGCGTGGGGAACGACAGGTTGCCCAGCAGCAGCCCCGCCCCGCGCAGCACATCCGGGCGATGCAGCAGGTTGGCGTCTGCCAGCGCCTCGCGCGCCACATACAGCGACCAGCCGAAAACGTTGTCCAGCCCCTCGGCAGCCGCCGTTTGAGACTGGATGTAGCCCCCGCGCATAAAATGCGCCCCGTCGCGCTTGCGCCGCGTGGGGTCATAATACAGGGCGGGATCGATGCCCCAGGTTTCCCCGGTGGCGGGCGAGGTCATGTTGCGCCCCGCCAGCAAATTCTGCCAGAACTGATCCGGGGTATCTGCGCCAGGGAACAGGCACGCCAACCCCACGATTGCAATTTTCGTCATGCCAGGCTCTCAGGTAATGTGTTGCGAAGAAACATCGGGTTCAGGTTTTTGCTCATCGTGACGGCGATAT
>CAZQIJ010000454.1:0-4087 GCA_964592955.1 uncultured Anaerolineaceae bacterium | reverse complement strand
TGTGCTTCAGCAGACACGGCGACATGCAACGTTTTCAGGCTGATTCTGCACTAGCTCGTGATGGCTTCGCCCCCCAGCACCGCGATGATTTCGCCGCTGATGTAACTGGAGTCGGTTTCGGACGCAAGGAAGACATAGGTCGGCGCGAGTTCTTCTGGCTGCGCAGGACGCTCAATCGGCTGCTGCTGGCCGAACGTCGCTACCTTCTCTGCCGCCTGGTCAGACGGATTCAACGGCGTCCACACCGGGCCTGGCGCGATGCAGTTCACGCGAATGCCGCGCGCGATGAGGCTTTTGGCCAGCGACTTGGTGAAACTGTGGATCGCGCCTTTGGTCGCGGAATAATCCAGGAGCTGCGGGCTGCCGTCCAGGGCGGTGCTGCTGCCCGTGTTGATGATGGCCGCGCCCGGTTTGAGGTGCGGGATGGCGGCCTTCGCCATGCGGAAATAGCCGTAGATATTGGTCTTGAAGGTGTGATCCCACTGCTCGAACGTCAGCGCTTCGATGCTCGGACGGTGATTCTGGTAGGCGGCGTTATTGACGAGGATATCCAGCCGCCCGAAGGCCGTCACGGTCTGCTGCACAGCGCGCTCGGCAAAGTCCGCCTCGGTCAGATCCCCCGCGATGGGCAGCGCGCGCGTCCCTTCGGCCTCAATGGCGGCGCGCGTTTCGTCTGCGTCTGGCTGTTCCACTGGCAGATAGGTGAAGGCGACATGCGCCCCCTCGCGCGCGTACAGCACCGCCACCGCGCGCCCAATGCCGGAATCGCCGCCCGTGATCAGCGCAGTTTTTCCCTGAAGTTTGCCGCTGCCGCGGTACGTGGGCGCTTGGTAGCGCGGGCGCGGGTCGAGGTCTTTTTCCAGCCCTGGCTTGGGCAGGTGCTGTTCGGGAAACGGTGGTTTGGGTTGCTCTAACGTCATGATACCTCCTGTAGGCGTGTGGGGGCTGGCCGACGCACCAGGGCAGACACGACACCGGCACCGAACCGCGTGAGCAGCGCCATTAGCAGCACCGCCGCGCCAGAAAGCGCCAACGATGGCGTTACGAGCGCCGTTTCTGAGCGTGTCAGCCATCCCGCGATGAACAGCACCAGCACGGCGCTGTTCCCCAGGCCGTGCCACAGGCCAACGCGTTTGGCGTGGGTGCCCGCCGGGATTTCGATCCAGTCGATGAGTCCCACCAGCACTGCCGCGAACGCCAGCACGATCCCGCCGGTGCCTATATAGAAGGAAAGGCTGTACAGCGCAGGCGTGAACCAGAGCAGCACCAGCGAGAAGACGCTAAGCACCATGTGAACAGGATGAGACGGAAGTCGAGTCTGTTTAGCCACCGGTCAACCCTCCATACAATGGCGTAACGGCTCAGGTACGGTGTGCGGCGTGAACCACGCTCCCGCTGCCCGCTCTCCCCAACGTTTCGCTGAGCGCGGGTGAGGGCGGTTGGCGGTTGCGCAGGGCTTCGATGGCTGAGCAGTTACGTAATGGCTTTCGTTATCATCATGGTGAGGGTGTGGGGGTAAAAAAGCGCTAAACGCGCCGCCGCCCTGATGAATGTTCGGTGAGGGCGCGCCCGCCACAGGGTCAGCAGCGGCACACGTGCAGGAACTGCACCCGGCAGGCCGTCACGGGGAAATGCACCCGCGCGCCGTTCTCCAACTGGCCGTGTGCCGCGCGTGCCAGTACAATCCGCCCCTGTGATGGTCATACCCTGGATAACCGCCATGCCCAAACGCCTGCTGATCTTCGCCGCGCTGGTCGCGCTGAGCCTCACCGCGGCCCAGCCGTTTTTTTCTGGCGCGCTGCCGCTAAGCGCAGACGGCACCCTGCACCTCTACCGCCTGGTGAGCTACGATCACACCGGGCTGCTGCTGCCGCGCTATGCGCCGGGCATGGCCTATGGGTATGGCGCGCCCTTCTTCAACTACTATTCGCCGCTGTCGCTGCTGCCCATGCGCGCCCTCATGCTGCCCGGCCTCTCGTATCTCGACGCCTTCCTGTGGGGGATGGCGCTCTATACGCTGGTCGCGGCGGTGGGGGCGTACCTGCTGGGGCGGGACTGGTCTGGGACGGCTGGCGGGCTGGTCACGGCGGCGGCCTACGTTTATGCGCCCTACACCCTGTTCGACTCTATCTGGCGCGGCACGGTGTCTGAATTTGCGGCGCTGGCCGTGCTGCCGTTCGTGCTGTGGGGGCTGCGCCGCTGGATCCTGGGCGGCACCCGGCGCGATTTTCTGGCGGCGGTGATCCCGTTCACGCTGTTTATCCCGCTGCACAACGTCATCACGCTGCACGGCGCGGCGCTGGCCGGGGGGTATGCGCTGGTGATCGCGCTCAGCGCCGGGGATCGCGTGCCGGCGCGGTTGCTGCGCGTGGCTGCCGCCTTTGCGCTGCCGCTGATGCTCTCCGCGACCTTCTGGCTGCCCGCGCTTACCGAAACCCGCGACGTGAAGATCGACGACGTGACCGCCACCCTGCCCGATATCGACGTGACGCGCAACCTCACCCCGCTTGCGGCGGTGCTGCGCCCGCCCATCACCGCCGACCCCACACAGCTTCAGCCGCCGATCCCGGTCGCGCTCAGCCTGGTACAGCTCGCGCTCGCGCTGCCGACGCTGGCGCTGCTTGCCCGGCGGGAGACCCCGCGCGCCACCCGCGCCCTGATCGCGTTCGCGCTGGCGATGATCGCGGCGCTGGTCTTTATGAACACGCCAGCCTCCGCCTGGGTGTGGCAAACGATCCCGCTGATTCGCTACAGCCAGTTTCCCTGGCGGCTGCTGGGGTTGGCCAGCCTGCTGCTGGCGCTGCTGGTGGGGCTGGCGATGGGAGATGCGCGGCGAGATACACGGCAAGACACGCCGCCAGATACGCCGGGACTGCGCCCGCTGCTGGCAGTCGCCGCGGTGATGGTGTATGCGCTGCCCTGGATCGTGTGGATCCCGCTGCCGGAGGTGGATCCGCGCGGCATCGTGGACGCGCAGGACTTCGAGCGCGAGACCGGCTTTATCGTGACCTCGTCGTTTGGCGAATACATCCCGCGCTGGAGCACCGAACTGCCGGACGCCGACCGCCTGCGCGCACGCTACGTGCAAGGTGCGCCCGGCGCGCCCATCGCCCGCCTGATCGCCCCGGACGGCGTGACGCTGGACGATGCAGACTGGGGCCACACCTGGGGCCGCGTGACCGTCACCGCCGAACGTGAGACGGCACTGGTCTTCGACTGGCTGTACGTCCCGGCGTTTGGCGCAGCCCTGGACGGCGCGCCGGTGCCCGTTACGCCCACCACCCCGCACGGGCTCACCAGCGTGCGCGTGCCCGCCGGAACGCACACGGTCGAAATCGCGCTCGCGCTCACGCCGCGCCAGCAGATGGCGAACGTGGTCAGCGCGGCGGGGGTGCTGGCATGGGTGGCGGGGCTGGCGTTTGGCCGTCGCCAGCCAGCAGCCCCACAGCCCCCGGCTTCAGCGGGGGAGGGCGGTCGGCCTGCGGCGGGGGCAGGGGGTGGGCCGTCTGCGCCTGCGGGATCTGCACGCCGCGCCGCCTGGATCATGGCGCTGGCGCTGGCCATTTTCGCCGCGAAGATTCTGGTCATCGACCAGGGCGCGACCCTCATCCAGCGCGAACGTTTCCGCGACGGCCTCGCGGCAGGGGTCGCGCGCCCGCTGCTGGCCAACTTCAACCGCGAGATCCTGCTGATCGGCACAGACGCGCCGCCCGCCGCTGTAGAGTCTGGCGGCACGCTGCCGCTCACCCTCTACTGGCGGCTGCACGGCGCGGCCATCCACACGGACTATTCGACCGTCATCACGCTGCGCACCCCACACGGCCTGACGGTGGCGGAGCATGTGGCATGGCAGCCAGCCGGGCTGGCCACCTCGCACTGGCTGCCCGGCTACTACCTTCAGCAGCAGGTCACGCTCAGCCTTCCGGCGCACACCGAACCCGGCCCCCACACGCTGGAAGCCGCGCTGTACGATCCGGTGGCGGCGCGCAGCCCTGACCTCATCAACGCCCAGGATAACCCGGAAGGCGTCGCCGTGACGTTGGGCACGGTCACGGTCACGCGCCCGAACGCGCCCCCGGCCTGGGAC
>CAZQIJ010000453.1:0-4104 GCA_964592955.1 uncultured Anaerolineaceae bacterium | reverse complement strand
GTCCGCCGCCGACCACAACCCGGACCGGCCATTTCATCGCGTCGTTGGTGTAGGGGCGCGGCCTGCCGCGTCCACCGCCGAACCCCAACGCGGACAACGCAGGCGTTGTCCCTACCCCTGCCCCCTCTCCCCAACGCTGCGCTGGGCGAGGGGACAATGCCGACGGTTACAGGGAATCCGCACCCCATCGCAACCTTCGACGGCCTCCTCCGCGCCGAGCAGCATGATGCATGATACTAAGGAAGAAAGCAGCGCCGCGCGGGCGAGATCAGGCGTGAAAACTGCATCTGTGCGGCATGCACCGCGCTGCTGTTTTTGACGCCATGCGCGCAAACCGATACAATCGCTGCTGAGATCCTGTCACCACGAGCCGCGCCCGCTATGGACAAACTTTTCATCTCTTACCGCAGCCTGGATTCCGCCAAAGTGGATGCCGCTGTGGCCCACTTGCGCACAGTCACCACGCCAGACGGCCAGCCACGCTTTGACATCTGGCAGGACAAAACCGGCATTCGCGCGGCGCAGGACTGGTGGGCCGCGATTGTGGACGCCATAGAAGCGTGCGAGGTCTTCGTGTTTATGATCTCGCGCGAATCCGTGAAGAACGCCAACTGCCGCGCCGAACTGAGCTACGCGCGCAAACGTAACCGTCCCGTGCTGCCGGTGGTGCTGCCCGGCGAATTTGAGCGCAGCCCGGTGACGGGCAAAGATGATATCGCCTACTGGGAGCTGGTGCCCCAGGAACTGACCGACCTGCGCGCCCAGTTTCTGTTCTACCGCGGGAGGGACTCGCTGCTGGACTTTGTCGCCGCCATCGACAGCTTCAGGGCAGAGCCGCAGCGCTGGCGCGATATCCCGGCAGCCCGCCCCCGCGATCCGCGCGACGCCAACGCGGCAGATAACAGCGCCATCGCCCTCTATGACGAGGCGTGCGATTACGCCTACCGCCTCGAATTTCAGACGGCAGAACGCCACTTTCAGAAGCTCGTCACGTCCGATGACCCGGTGTTTTACCAGCCGGCGCTGGAATGGGTGAGCCTGCTGCGCGCCTATCAGGAGATCCTGGACCTGGACTCGCGCGAGAGCACGCGCTACCTGGTGCCGGAGCGCTGGCAGAAATACGCGGCACAATTCCCCAAAACATTCATCCAGGGCATCTTTGACCCCGGTAAACTCCAGCAGCGCATCGCGCAGCGGTCTGGCAGCCCTGCCGCGCCACGTGTGCCAGACGAAGACGCAGCAGAAAGCGCCCCGGATATCGCCCTGGTGACCGCGCGCGAAACGCGGCGCTCTGGCCAGCAGATTGCCCTCGTGCTGGGCATCGCGCTGGTGCTTGGCCTCAGCGGGCTGGCGCTGGCGCTCAGCGCGTCGCCCGGATTAATCCCGGTGGTGGTCACGCTGACGGTGATCTATGTGGCGCTGGCCGCGCTGGTGGCCGGGATCAACGAGATGGTGAGCAACCTGCTGCGCTGGCGCGCGCGGACGCTGTATGAGGGGCTGCGGCGGCTGCTGGATGACCCCCGCACATTCGCAGCGCTCGTCACACACCCCAGCATCAACCTTGTCAGCTACGGCGCGCGCGTCGAGGATCTGACCGATGACCGTCTGGCGACTTCACCGCGCCTGAACAACGTCCCCTGGCTGCCGTCTGACCTGTTTGCGGACGTGCTGGCGCGCCTGCTCATCAGAAGCGGCGAAGCGGATTTACGGGACACATCGCCACAGGGTGACGAGCCGCAGGTCAGGGAATCGCGGCTGGCGCTGCTGAAGCGCGGCATCCACCGGCTGGCCAGCAGCAGGATGCGCGAGGTGCTGGATGGCCTGGCGGACGAGAGCCAGACCCTGGACGACATGAAACGCGAGATCGAGAAGTGGTTTGATCTTGCCACCGAGTACCTGAGCACCGCCTTCGGCCAGCGCATGACGTATGTCTCGCTGGTGGTCGGCCTGCTGCTGGCGGTGCTGCTGAATGTGGACGCGCTGACCATCGGCGCGGTGACGTTCAGCGGCGGCACCGCCGAGATCCCGCTGGGCTGGAATTTCGCGCTGGCCGATGCCCCCTGCACGCCGTCAGAAAGCGGTGGCAGCGTCCCGGCGGCCTGCACCGACCCGCGCAACATCGCCACCCTCATCCCGTTCTCGCCCCTGTTTTCGCTGCAAATGACGCTGGTGAAGATTTTCGGCTGGATGATCAGCGCGGTGGCCATCGGCGTGCTGGCTCCGTTCGTGTTCAACCTCTCGCGAAGCATGACGCGCCGTTGACGCGGCCTCCCCCCCTCGCCTGGCCGCGCACCGTCGGCAGGGCAGAGGGGGAATGAGGGGGGAGGTTTGTCGAATGGTGGCGGCACGGCTTAACCTCCGTTGTCTTCTGCTGCCGACTTCATTTATACTATGACAATTGCAGTGTGCTGCACCTGAATGGGGCAGCAGGTTCAGGGTGTGTTATGGTATATCATGTGTTAGAAATCTGTGCCGGCGCTGGTGGGCAGGCAATCGGCCTGGAGGCAGGCGGATTTGAGAATGTGGCGGCGGTCGAAATCGACGCGAACGCCTGCCAGACGCTGAAGCTCAACCGCCCCTCGTGGAATGTTATTCAGGATGACATTGCAAATCTCGGAGGGTTAGACTTTCGCGGCGTGGATTTGCTCGCGGGGGGGTTGCCATGCCCGCCCTTCTCCGTTGCAGGTAAGCAGCACGGCCCGCGTGACGAGCGTGATCTCTTCCCGGAAGCCCTCCGCATTATCCGCGAAACAAAGCCGAGGGCGGTGATGCTTGAAAATGTGCCGGGATTTGCCAGCGCGAAATTCGATCACTACCGCAGCGCGATCATCGCACAGCTCGAAACCCTGAATTACACGGTGAAATGGCGTATCCTCAACGCGTCGGACTATGGTGTGCCGCAGCTTCGCCCGCGTTTCGTCCTGGTTGCGCTTCAGGCACCTTACGCTTCCTATTTTGATTGGCCCTCACCGTCCATGGCCGAGCGCACAGTGGCAGAAGCCATCGGTGACCTTATGGCGGCTCGCGGTTGGCAGGGTGCCGAGTTGTGGCAAGCCAAGGCTGCCCGCGTCGCACCAACGCTGGTTGGCGGGTCAAAAAAACATGGCGGTCCAGACCTGGGGCCAACACGTGCCAAGCGCCAATGGGAACAATTGGGGGTAGATGGGCATGGCGTTGCAGACGAGCCACCCGCTCAGGATTTCCCCCTGCACGGCATGCCGCGTCTGACTGTACGCATGGCAGCGCGCCTACAATCTTTTCCTGACGACTGGCAGATCGTCGGACGGAAGACACCTGCTTACCGGCAGGTGGGCAATGCCTTTCCATCTCGCGTCGCGCAGCGCGTGGCTGAATCGATCATCACAGCGCTGAATTGCAGACCGCAAACGCAGCAAGGTGCAACCATGAAAGCAAAGCGTTCAAACAAGCAGGGGTCAAAAACGGTTATCCTACAGTTCTTTCTCGAAAACAAAGGCCGCATCATTGAAGGTGAGGAAATCCGGCAGGTTGCCAATGTGTCTGAATGGGCGCGCCGCGTCCGTGAATTGCGGGATGAAGATGGCTACCAGATCCTCACACACAGAGATCGCAGTCATCTGAAACCTGGTCAGTATCTTCTGGAAACCGATAAGCGGCGTCCGGTGTTCCCTAGTGCAGAATCAGCCTGAAAACGTTGCATGTCGCCGTGTCTGCTGAAGCACAAAACCAACCGATCATTCAATGCGTTTACCATGTTCCTGCACTAGGACCATTTCAAAGGAAACGCGCGCCTACGTGCTGGAACGCAACGGCCAAACGTGCCAGATGTGCGGCGCTGCCGCTGGTGATCCTGATCCCTTTCATCCAGACCGTACCGTTCGCCTGACCCTGGGCCATATTATTGACCAATCGAAAGGCGGCCCCAATACCCCGGATAATTTGCGCGCAGTCTGTGCAAACTGCAATGAGGGCCTTCAGAACACCGCCGCCCCGAAACCGGATCGGATCTGGTTGTTATCGCAAATCCGCCGTGCGACGATTGATGATCAGCTTGCCGTGCTGGAGTGGTTAGAGGCAAAATATGCCCGTCTTAAAGGCAGCAGTGCCAAAGACCACGACACCTAG
>CAZQIJ010000452.1:0-4111 GCA_964592955.1 uncultured Anaerolineaceae bacterium | reverse complement strand
AAGGGATGCGTTTCTTCACACGTCAGGCGGGCGAGGCGGTGGGCATTATCCGCACGGCAGAGGAAGCCATCACGCTGCTGACTGAGGCGGGCTTTGCGCGCGTGGAAGCGCTGAAACCGTCTGAACTTGCGCCGCGCTATGGGCTGCCGGAGCCGGTGGCAGATCTGGAACTGTTCACGGCGGCCTACAAGGCAGAAGACAAGGCAGCAGACAAGGCAGCAGAAGCGTAAGGCTGTTGCAAACAAAGCACGCGCCACCGCTTTGGGCGGGCGGGGACCTGGCCCCGCCCCTACGCGCGATTCTTGATTCTTCTACAACGCGCACGCAGGCTGACACTGCCGCAGTAGGGGACGACCCGCGTGTGGTCCCGAAGAACACGCAACCTGCCCCACACCCCGAATGCCCCTGGCCAGAAGATCATTTTCGCTTTTTGGTGGCGCACGCTAAAATCTGAGGGGATGATCTCGCAGTCATTTCACATGTAACTCCTAGTAGTCCGGCAAACCAATTTTGTCGGACCGTCATGGGTGTGAACCGTTGGATATCAACCGTCAAAGTACCATTGGCGGGCTACTAGTATGCGCGACTGAATGCGCCAGGAAGCGATCTATGCCGTCAAGTGATGAATTACGAGAGCAGGGCATTGCCGCTGCCAAAGCCAAACGCCCGGAAGAAGCGCGCCAATTTCTGCAACTGGCCCTGCGGCAGAACCCACAGGACGAACTCGCGTGGCTGTACCTGGCCAGTGTTACAGACGCGAGCGACCGTAAAACGCGCCTGATCTACCTGCAGCGCGTGCTGCTGATTAACCCTGCGAACGATATGGCGCGCAAAGCCGTGCAGGCGATGGGGCTTGACCCGGAACAGGTGATTAAGGCGGCGGGGAGCACTGGCGCGCAGCCCCCGGCGGCTGCCCCCCCCACGCCACAGCCGCCGGTCGCGCAGCCGTTCGTGCTGACGCCGATCTCAAAGCCGCAGTCGTCCACGCCAGAGAAGGTGCCGCCGCTGAGTCCGTTTGAGGATGACGACGCGTTCGGCAGCCCCTATGATGATGCAGATGATGGTGAAGCGGCCGCCAGCCCCTACGATGATGCGCTGGATGACAGCGCCAGCCCCTATGATGACTTTGACGAGCACGAAAGCCCGTATGACGACCTGGAAGACGAGGCCAGCCCCTACGACGATTTTGACCCGAAAGCGCTGGGCATCGCGCAGGGGGGCGCGCCGCGCAGAAACGAGCCGACCTACGACGTAAGCGATCCTTTCAGCGCGCCGCCCGCGCCGCTGGCCAGTGTGCCCACTGCGCGCGCGCCAGTGTTTGAGCCGCCGAAGCTGCCGGTGCCGCCGGCGCGCGATATGTCGCTGCCGGGGGTGCCCCGCGCGGATGTGGCGTATCTGGAACGGGCGCTGGTGTATGCAGAAGGTGTGGCGCAGAATTACCTGGATTCGCTGGATGACCCGTCGCCGGTTGAGTGGGTGAAGAAGGAACGCCGCCGCGCCGGGGAACGCGAATTCCTGATTCTGCGGCTGCAGATCACGCTGGGGGTGCTGGCGGTGGGCTTCGTGCTCGGCGTCGTGGCGCTGATCTTCATCAGCACCAACCCTGAAGCGCAGGCCATCGTCTTTGGGGCGAGCCGCACACCGTCGCGCACGCCCACCCGCACGCCCACCCCCACCCCCGGCTTCACGCTGACGCCCTCACCCACCCGCGACTTCACGCGCGAGCCAACATTCACGTCCAGCCCCACCCTCAGCGGGAGCCTGACACCGGCGGCAGACATCCGCCGCACACCGCGCCCCACCGAGATCAATTATCTGGACGAACTGCCCGCGCGGCCCATCGTGGAGTCTGTGCGGCTGATTAACCTCGGCGAAGCAGATGTGGCAGTGCCCACCCTGTCTTCTGAACGCCGCGCGCTGGGTACCAGCTTCAACCCGTACCCGTTCTATTTTGAGGCGCTGGCGCGGGCGCTGGTGGGCGATTACGACGGCGCGAACGAGATCCTGGAAGAAGCAGATACGCGCCTGACGGAAATCCAGCAGGAAGACGCGCGCCTCTACCAGCCGATTATCGACCTGGCGTATGCGGAGATCAGGACGGTGCAGGCTGCGGCGGCCTACCGGCGGCCCGGGATCGGCTCTGGGCAGGACCTGGCGGCACAGGCCAGGCAGCGGCTGGAAAGCGTTATCGAATTCTACCCGCGCATTGCCCGGTCTTATGTGCTGCGCGCGCGGCTGGATATGCTGACGAACAACTATAACGGCGCGCTGAACACGCTGAACAACGCGCAGCTTGTGCCCGAACTGGCTTACGATGTGGCGATCATCATGGAGAAGGCAGATATCTACCGCGCGCAAGGGCTGGCGCAGCAGCGCGGCGGCGATACGCGCGGGTCTGTGGGGAGCCTGGAAGCGGCAGATTATCAGGCGTATCTGGCGCTGTACATCAACCCATATGAAGAACGCGCCAGCGCCTTGCGCATCAACACGGCGCTGGACCTGGGACGCCCCGGCAGCGCAGTGCTGGGCGCGCTGGATTACCTGTTCTATCACCCGGAGAACCCGCGCGCGTACCGCTACCTGGGGGATGCGCGCCGCGCTGAAGGCAACATTGATCTGGCGCTGGAAGCCTACTCGAACGCTGTGCGTTTTGCGACAGAAGACCTGGACCGGGCTGCGGTGCTGGTGGCACGCGCGAACCTGTACCTTTCTGAGGGCCGTTATGAACCGGCGCTGGCAGACCTGAACGAAGCGTTTACGGCCACCCCCACCGACGAGATCAGGGCGCTGCGGATGGGTGTGGCCTACGAAGTGGGTGACCTGCCGACGGCGCTGGCCGATGCCGAGGCGCTGAGCGGCACCGATGTGCTGCCAGAAGACGAGATCCGGTTCATCCGGGCGCGGGTGTTGGTGGACCAGGGCACGGAATTTGAAGACGCGCTGAGCATTCTGAACACCATCGGCACCGCCTTCCCCATGCTGGACGAGTACCGCGCGCGCGCCTACCTGGGGGTAGACAACCTGGAGGCGGCGCTGACGAGCGTTGAGCAGGCGCTGCGCAGCGGCGAAACGATTTTCAGGCATTATCTGCGCGGGCAGATCCTAGAGGATCGCGGCGAGCTGGTGGAGGCCGTGCAGGACTACGAATATGTGCTGGCCTGGGACGCGGTGTATGGGTTCAGTTTTGCGGACGACACGCAGACGCGGCTGGCAGAGGTGCGCGCGCAGATCGTAGAGCAGCAGAACAACGCCACCGCCACAGCAGCCGCCGCGACGGCGAGCTTCGACGCGACCGCGACCGCCGTCGTAGAGGCGACCTCGGCAGCGGCCACCGAAACCATGCGCAATCAGGAAGCGACAGAGGCGGCAGCGACCGCCACAGCCCGCGCCGAATAAGCGCGCAGCGCGAGGCGAAATGCGGGCGCGGCCAGTGGTACAGGCACAGGATTCATGTGCAGGGTCGTGGGGGCGCTGCCCCTGCGGACCCGGCAGGGCGCACCCCCCCTGCACCGGCGATGCATTATGGGTGCCTTGTTTGCGCCGCGCTGAACCCGCTGCGATGCAGCGTTTGGCGTGGGTACCCTGGCGCACAGCAGGATAGCTGGCCCGTCTGCACACCGCTGGATAGTACCAATGTCCGGTATGGAGGGGTCGGCA
This sequence comes from uncultured Anaerolineaceae bacterium, assembly GCA_964592955.1. Lineage (GTDB taxonomy): Bacteria > Chloroflexota > Anaerolineae > Aggregatilineales > Phototrophicaceae > CAZQIJ01. Next base: position 454 of record CAZQIJ010000452.1, on the reverse strand, counting down.
CACATTGCCGGGAAACCGTCCGTTTGCTATACTCTAACCGTATTAAAATTCCAATAACGACGTGGGGCGCTTACACACCGCAAAGGATAGTGATCTCTGGGTCAACGATCCTTCTGGGGTATCTGTCTGCGCCCTTGTGTTGAAAGGGTGAAACACGCATGAAATTCCGGTTATTTGTGGTCATTATCGCGCTGGTTCTGCTGGCTGCTTCGGTGCAGGCGCAGCAGGGTGTCCTCACGCGCACGGTGGTTCCGGCCAATCTGCGCAGCGGTCCTGGCACCGAATGGCGCATCGTGGGGCAGGCAGACGGCGGCACCAACATTCTGCTGGATGGCCAGGCTTTCCAGGGGGTGTGGGTGCGCGGCATCACGTCAGGTGGGGTGATCGGCTGGGTATTCCGCGAGAATCTGGCGATATCAGAGGCAGAGGCGGCGGCGCTGCGGCAGGCGCTGGC
>CAZQIJ010000451.1:0-4116 GCA_964592955.1 uncultured Anaerolineaceae bacterium | reverse complement strand
GATGGGAATAGTGCGCTCATAGCTCACATAGGCCACATCCGGCACACGAAGATTGAAATTGTCCTGCGCACGTCGGCAGCCGATGCCAGAGACGACGCGCCCCAGTTTACGCGGATGCACGTAATTCTGAAGGAGACGCGTGGAATTCTCGACGATCCGCCGCATGTTCGCATCCAGGTTTGTAGTAGTCATTTTTCCGTTAATGAGCTGCAAACGCTGGCTTGCGTCGGCATGATTTTGCGCCTGTTTCCAGAACTCATCGAACGTCATGTGCTGTGCTGAGTCGAGCATTGCTTCAGGCTCCGGCGGGTCGCTATTTGTTCCATTTTCTCATTATGACTCGTCCTGCGCAAATTGTCGCGCGATTGGTCCAGGAGTAGGAAGAAATGCCCATTTCGCTGCGGCGCAGTTGTCGCGTCAGTTTCCCGGTATGGGTACCCAGCCGGATGCGGTGGCGGTTGGCATACCGCTAAACGCATAATTGGAGAAGAGCGCCCAGGTCCCGTTTGCAAACAGGCCGAATACATCACCGTTGGGGCGGCTGATGAAGATTGTGGGATTCGGGACGTACTCCTCACGGTAGAACTTCAGGCTGTTGAACGGGATTTCGTCCTCGGTTTCTGCCCACCCCACGCGATCATAGAGGTCGGCGCGGTTGCCATGGTACGAGCGCCGCCACAACAGCCCGAAACCGCGTACTGGCTGGAAACCCCAGCGGCTGGGATCGCTGTCAATGATCGGGTCTTTATACGGAGACCCGACGGGCGGCGGCTGGCTGTTGTCTTCCACAAACTCGTCCAAACGCCATGTCCATGTGCCATCCCAGAACAGGATGTACACCTCATCCCCATCAATCGCATTCTCTCCATATGGGGGGTGATCCACCCACAGCATGTAACTGATCTGCCCGGCCTGCGTGCGGAATGCCTGGTAGACCCCAGGGCGGGAGTTCGGGCGTGTGAGCGGGCAGCTTCGTGGTGGCGGTTGGATGAACGGCCACAATGTGTCGCACACCACCGGCACGGGATTCACGATGGGCGCGGTAGTCGGCGTCAGGATACTGGTTGGATAGGCTGGCGCGGTAGCTGTATCTGTCGCCGTCATAGACGGTGTGGGGCTGATACTTGGCGTTGTGGTGATCGTTGGTGTTTCGCTGGGTGTTTTGCTGGGTGGCAGGGTGGGCGTGACGATAATAAAATCCGCCTGTACCGTGACGACCTGCAGCGGCGACACCAGCTCTGACGTTACCATGGCGACCACCTCTGGCGTGGAAGTGCGCGTTTCTGATGGGGTGATCGGTGGCAGCGTGGCATCCATGACCAGGCGTGGGCCAGACTCTTCGGCCCCGCAGCCCATCAGTGCAAGGGCGGCAACCCCCATCAACAACGTTCGGCGCATACCTACATTCCCATCCCCACAAGCGGCCCTGAATCTTCCATCCCTGATTTTAGTCGTAAATCGCAGCATGGCAAAGCAGCAGTTCAGGGCGGGGTGCATTCGGACTATGGGGCAGGTTTCGTGTTTCAGGGACGACACGCGTGTCGTGCCAGTATCCCCACTGGGCGAACCTGTGTGTGCGCCCCCATTTTCGAATACACCCCTCAGGCCGATTTTGGTTAAGCATTGTATAATCATCTGAGATGCGCGACAATAGCGCCAACATCAGTGGCTCCAGCGGGGCTTAGTTCGTTCTAACACCAGTGGAGAAGTTCAGTGGCACGCAGAAACAGCCGTCGTTCGAATAGTCGCAGCAGCCGCAGCTCTGATCGCGCAGACTACCGCAGGGGACGGCGCAAGACCGAGGCGGAATCCAGGGTAGAACGCATTACCTGGTTCCTGCTCGTGATGATCTTTGGGATTATCTACTTCATCCAGGATACCAGCGACCTGCCAAACTGGTTTGTACCCGTTTGCGGCGCAGTTATCCTGCTGGGGTCTGGGGTATACCAGTATAGTCGAGGTTGGCGGGTTAGCCCCATCACATGGATGGGGGGATCGCTGATGCTTGCACTCGGTGTCTATGGTTTCTATATGAACAGCACCATCAACCTTTTGAGCATCGCCTTAATCATCTTTGCCGGGGTCATTGGGTTCGGCATCCTCACCGGCGAAACATAACCAAAAATTGCGGCGCACGCCTGTTTAAAATAAACTTAATCGAATCCCGTTGGCATCATGTAAATCTTGAGATTGTGTAGTTGCCGTGGAAGAGATTATAGACGTAACGAATCGCGTTACCGTGGAAGATGTGCGTAAGCTGGCGCTGCCCCTGGGGACACGGGTCATGGCAGGCGACGGCCTGCTTAACCGCCCTGTGACCTGGACAACGGTGGTCTACCCGGAAGAGAACCCAACGGCGAAAACACTGCAACCCAGTGAAATCGTCCTGATAGCGCCTCATGAGGGCAATGGTTCGCGGCAGGTATCCGATGTTGACATCATTCGCTGGGCCTCTGAACTGCGCGCCGCCGCTGTTGTGGTGAGCGATTCGCTGTCTCCTACCGCGATTGCCGAAGCCAAAGCCTATAACATCCCCGTGCTGGCGCTGCCCGGCGGCAGCCGCATCCGCCTGGTGGAAAAAGCCATCGTCAGCCTTCTGGTGGATCGTAAAGGCCAGATCGACCGGCGCGGCACGCAGATTTACCGCCAACTGACGCAGATTTCGTCGCGCAATGAAGGCATGGCAGAACTCGTCAGCACGATGGCACGGCTGACGAACAAGGCTGTTGTGGTGCAGGATAAGCGCCTGCGCGTCCTCTACAACACCGTACAGCCCCAGTTTGTGGCGCAGTGGGACGAAGTCGAAATCTTCCTGCGTAAACTGGATAACCTCCCCATTGAATTGCAGGATCGTCACCGCGTCAGCGAAGTGGATAACCCGGTGCTGATGCAGTCCATCCCCATTCCGGGGTTGGCGCGCCTTGTTGCACCCATCATCACCAAAGACATCGGGCGAGGTTACATTTCGATCATCGGGCGTGATATTGAACTGGACGACGTTGATCTGCTGGTTGCGGAGCATGGCGCTGCCGCCTGCGCGCTGGAAATGGCAAAGGCGAAAGCCATCAGCGATACGGAAAAACGACTGCGCGGGACGTTCCTGGACCGCCTGCTCATTGGCGATGTCAGCCATCAGGAAGCAGTTCGCCAGGGCGAGCGGTTCGATCACGACATGACCCAGACTCACATCGCGATTGTGCTCTCGTGGCAGGGGGAGAAAGCTCCATCTATGCGCCGCCTCGAGACGATGGTCAACGGGGTCATCGGCAGCCAGCGGGTGAAGGCGCTGGTGTGGCTGCGCGAGCGGGAAAACGAGGTTCTGGTGTTCCATGCGTCCGATCCGCGCGACCCCATCGACTCCAGCATGAACCTGTCGAAAAACTTCAGCGCAGAGGCGCAGCGCCAGTATCCTCACACCCGTATCGCGATTGGCCTGGGGCAGCCTGCCAAAGACATTGGCACGTGGCGCAGCAGTTACCGCGACGCGGTACAGGCTATGGAACTTGCCCTGCGCCTCCAGACAGACTCGCCGCTTTACATCGGTGACCTGGGCGTTTACCAGTTGATTCTAAGCCTGAATGACCGCGAAATGCTGGTGGGGTTCTGCGAAAAGACCCTGGGGTCGCTGCTTGAGTATGACCATCGCCAGCATGCAGACCTTGTGAAAACCCTGGAAGCTTTTTTCGCGTGTCATGGTAACCTGAGCCAGACGGCAGATATGCTGATCGTCCATCGCAACACGCTGCTGTACCGCATGAACCGCATCAATGAAATCGCATCGATTGATCTCAACCGGCCTGAAACCCGGTTGGCGCTGCATCTGGCGCTGACGATCCGGCGTCTGCTCATGCAAACGTGAGTCCCCTGCACCGGGGCAGCAATGCCCCTGCTGATCTGTATCGGATCACACTGCGGCCACCGCCCCCCGGTCTTAGCGCATTTTCACCGATTGGTGATAGAGCCTCAATCGTGCATGCGCTATAATGAAAAAACCAAGACTTGGAGCATCTACCGTGACTGATTTAATCGATATTCACTCAATCCCCACCTCAACTGCTGACGCGCAACCGGACTGGCAGCCAGACCCGCAGCACCCCCGCCGCCGCCCCCCTGGAT
>CAZQIJ010000450.1:0-4123 GCA_964592955.1 uncultured Anaerolineaceae bacterium | reverse complement strand
CTTGTTCCCCTGGCACAGCCCCCGTCGGCATTTTCCCCCTCGCCCAGCGCAGCGGCGGGGAGAGGGGGCGGGGGGTGAGGGCTGGGTAGGGACAACGCCTGCGTTGTCCAGGTTGTGGTCGGCGGGCGGACGCGGCAGGCCGCGTCCCTACACCAACGCGATGACATCGCCGGTCCGCGTTGTGGGCGGCGGGCGGACGCGCCGTTGCGCGCCCCTACACCAACGTCGCGATGAAATCCCCCTCTCCCCAACGCCTGGCTGGGAGAGGGGGCAGTGGCGTTTTATGGCTGCCCGGTGATGGTGACGCTCACGTTATCCACCGAGATGTTGCCGCTGGTGGCGGTGTAGATCATCTGGATCTTGAGCTTGGTCGGCGTTCCGGTGAGCGTGGCGGTGGTGGAAATTTCGTCGAAGGCGTAGGAACCGCTCGGTACCGAGAGGTTGATATTCTGCTTCGACCCGCTGTAGTAGGCACGCACGCGCAGCTTACCCCCGCCGGACGGGTGATTCTTCGCGCGGACGGCCATGCGCACGGTGAGCTGTGTGCCAGCAGACACCAGCGCCACATTGGCATTCTGGCTGAGCTGCGCGCTGCGCGCCGGGGTTGTGCCCGTGAACAGGAACACACAGTTCCCCTGGTAAGCCACGAACTTGTTCTTTTCTGCCGTGAACTTATTGCAGTTGAGATAGTCGCCTTCGCGCAGCGTGGACCATGTCCAACTGGCGGGACGGTTAGACTTGTTCGCGTCTGCCACCTCAAACGTGCCGTTCACGGCCAGTTCGGTGGGAGCGGCGTTCATGGTGAAGACGAACGGCCCGTTGAGGGCAAATTCGCCGTTGACCGCCGTCACCTGCCAGGTGTAGGTGCCGTCGCTCAACTGGGCCTGCTGGTCGGTGGTCAGGTAGAGACGGCACACGCGCGCCACACACGTGACGGCGTCGCTGTCTTCTGCCGCTGTTTGACCGCTGAGCGCCACGACTGTGTCTTCGGTGGGCAGCACGCGCGACAGCGTGAAGTTGTAGGTGGCCGCGCTGCCAGACGCCTCCCAGGAGAACAGGTTCATGGCGTTGACGTTGGCGGCGCTGTTGGCCGCGGTGAAGATGGCGTTATCGACCGGCGCGAGCAGGCTGAACTCGGTGTCCAGTTCCAGCACCACGCTTACGGCGTCCACCCACAGCTTGCCCGTCATGTTTGTTGCCTGGAAGCTGATCTTGATCTTGGTGGCGGTGCTCGTCAGCGTGTAGTCGTCGCTGTAGGCCACGAAGCCCGTCGATGAGCCGGTGGGGATGGTGATGGGCAGCTTGCCCTTCGAGCCGTCGGCATAGTAGACCTTCACCAGGCCACGCCCGCCGGTTGTGAGGTTGGTGCGCTGTGCCCGGAAGCTGAAGGTCACGCGGTCATCTTCCCCGGCGTCGATGTCCTTCGCCTGCTGGTTGACCGTGCGCGTATCGACCGTGGTCTTCAGCCGCCACGAGCAGTCGCCGTCCGCCGAAACCGAGCCGTCTGTATTGCACGTGCGCCTGTTTTTGCCGCCGCCCAGCACCACGTTCCAGTTGGCGGCCAGCTTGGCGGTGGAGCCTTGCTGCTCGAAACTGCCGTTCTTCACCAGTTCGGTGCCGGCCGTCACGCTGAAGCGGAAGGGATTGTTGGTGGCCGGGGTGCTCAGTTCTTCGTTGAAGGCCAGCACATCCCAGCGGTAGGTGCCAGAAACCAGCACTGCCTGCTGCCCCGCGCCGAATTGCAGCGTACACACGCTGGCCGTGCAGCTCAGCAGGTCGCTGTCTGCGGCGGGCGTCAGGTTTTCCAGGCTTAGCACCACGCTGCTGTTTTCGGCATCCAGCTCGCGCGCAAGCTGGAAGTTATACGTATCTGCATTGTTGGAAACCTGCCAGGTGAAGGCGTTCACCTGCGTGGGCGCGCCGAACGCGGTCGCATCGGCAGGCGTTTGCAGGACGAACGGCGATGGCGGGATCACCGCGCGCACGGTCAGGATGTTGCTGGCAGACCCGCCGCGCTCGTCTTCCACCGTATACTGGAACTTGGCCTGCATCACGTCCAGGCCTGTGATGCCGCTGAGGTCGAACTGCACAATGCCGTTGGCCTGGGACTGCCAGCTCATGGCGGCGGCGAGCTGGTCGGCAGCCACATCACCGGCATCCGGGACGCGCACCGGCAGCGCATCCGGGCCGGTGCCGGCATAGGTGAAGTCGAAATCGACTTCGTCCTGGGCGGCTGGCACGATCTCGTTCGTCCATTCAGAGAAGACGAAATCGCTGCCGAAGGGGTTCTCGTCAAACGACACATACGGGCGCAGGCGCGCCGGGTCGGTTTGGCCGATGCCCACATACACCCGGATCAGGTCGCCGGTGGGGACGTTGTCGCCCAGCGTGCTGGCCAGGATGCTGTCGTCGGTGGCGTCCAGGCTGTAGCTGATGGTGGTATCGGCGATGCTGTTGGTGGCATCGCGCAGGCGCAGGGTAAAGGTGGTGCCGGTCGGGTCATAACCCGGCGTTCCGGGTGCGGTGGGGCCGGTGTAGAAATCGCGCGGGGGGCAGTAGGCCACGACGGCGGTATCTTCGTCCAGCGCCTGCACCACCACACCGCGATCTTCTTCGGTGAAGCGTGAATCGCAGTGCGTGCCATAGTAGCGCGGGTAGGTGAGGATCTCAAAGCTGAATTCCGGGAAGCCGCCGGTGAGGTAGGCTTCGTCCGTGATGTCGAACTCGATAGCGCCCTGATCTTCCTGCGCGGTGATGCTGATGGGCGTGACCAACACCAGCGGGCTGCGTTCATACGCGCCGATATCGATGGCGGGGATGGTGTCTTCGTCGCCGTCGTTGATGCGCGAAACGCCGCGCACGTCCAGGCCAGCGGCGAATTCCGGCAGGTTGGTGTTGATCCACGTATCGCGACCGCGATCAATACCGTAGGGTGTGGTGTCGTCCGGCGGGTTGCCATTGATCTTATAGGGCAGCGACAGCGCGTAGTACGAGGGGCTGGTGGTGTCTTCCCCGCCCACGATGTACATATCGGTGGTTTCGTCTGGTCCGCCCGGTATCAGGGTGTAGGGGTCGCGGTTCACGTTTTCGTTGGCCGGGGTGGTGAAGGCGGTGCCGCACGCGCCCAGGTTGGTGCCGCCCGCGAAACCGGTCTTGGAGACCCAGTTGAAGCGGAATGCGCCATCAACGTTCCCGTCCAGGTCCGTACAGCCGATACCGCCAGCGTCCTGCAGGTCGTTCACCAGGCCGATAACGTCTGTGAAGTTGTTGTAGAAGAAGTTGCTGTGAACTTCCCAGCGGGCATCGCCAGAACCCAGGCTGCCAGAATTGGGATCCGACGACGGGGTGAAGATGTCGTCGTCACCACGCCCGATGAGCGCGGCAAACTGCGCGCTGTTCACCACGTTGTTGGCGACGGTGTTACTAACGAAGTAGAAGCGCTGTACGTGGTGCAGGTGGATGAGCGGCCCGCTGCTTAGCAGTGGTTCGACGGTGCGGATCTCGTTGGCCACGAACACGTTGCCCAGCAGGCGCGTTTCATAGGGGGCCACTTTGCTGCGGGTGGCCGCTGCCACCAGCGTCTCGGCCACGTTCTGGCGGAAGACGTTGTTCACCACATCGGTATAGCTGTCTACGGTGCGCAGCAGCGGGTTCCAGCCCATCGTTTTCGTGGTGCCGGGGGTCGGCTCGCTAAGCCCTTGCAGCGTCCAACTGCCCAGATCCAGCACATTGTCGCGGAAGGTGTTGTTTTCGATGTACACACGGCCGCTGCTCGTGCCAGCCTCCAGCACGGCGATCAGCGAGACGGCGTAGCGTTCGCCAGAGTCGCCCGTACCGGCAATATTGTTTCTGAAGCGGTTGCCAGAAATTCTGACGTCCGTACTCTGGTTCACCACCTCCACCAGCGTGCTGCCGTTGTCGAAGTCGTTGATGGTGTTGTTGCTGAAGACCACATCGTCTGCATTGTTGACCACCACCACTCCAGGGAACGGCACCAGGCCGCTGTTGAAGATGTCGCCGCTGGTGAACGTGAACCCGCTGAAGGTGAAGGCGTCCTGCTCATCCACCAGGATCGCTGACGTCTTAAAGGCGTCGTTGATGATGACGGACAGCGGGTTATGGG
>CAZQIJ010000449.1:0-4135 GCA_964592955.1 uncultured Anaerolineaceae bacterium | reverse complement strand
GCGCAAACGCTGCGCACTGGCGGATACTTTCAGCGGTATAGCGCCAACCCTCCTCAGGATGTCCTGGCGCACGCAGCACATTCATGCCGATTTCGTATGGTCCCCAGTTATAGGAAATCCAGGGGACGCGCGAAACGACGAGTGCATCGCCCATACGCCCGTTTCCCAGGGTAATCATGGCACCATAGGCCTTATTCAGGCCATCACGCCCACCCTGGGTAAAGATAATGTTCTCCGGTGTCCAGCCAGACGCAGCATCCAGTTTCCAGTACTGTTCGGCAGTGGCAGTGCGAAACTGCTTGGTGCCGAAAGGTTGATCATAGCCGGTGCCATGCTCAATCTGTAGTTCTGTGGCACGCATCAGCAGGGCGACAGGAACACCCGGCAGGCTTGCGCCTCCATCCCCCTGAGAAGCGTCATAAACAGCGGCGTCCCACCCGGCTTTCGCCATATACTTGTCCAGCGCTTCTTTAATCTGAAACATCCGCGATGGCGGAATCGGCGTCATTTGTGCCGGGTAATCGTTTACCGGAATACGATTAGAACTGTCTACAGCGAATTCTGGTTGATCCAGATCGGTAAGAGAGTGGCTGATCAAGAAGGATTTCCTCCGTTTAAGCTTGTTAAGCTCAGATGAAGCGTGGGCCTCGCGTGATGGATGTCCCTGCGCCCCGTGAACCCACCCCGGATTTGGAGTGTTAAGCAACGGTGAGCATTGTGACTTATGCACAATCGACTTGTCAATGCATAGGGTAGAGGAATAGGAGTAGGGTGTGTTTGTGTACGTTACACAAACAAAAAAAACGGAGACGCGGGTCTCCGTCAGTTACACGACGTGCGCTACAGACTTAGACGCGCGTTACGTAACTGCCATCTTCGGTCTTCACCCGGATGACATCGCCCACATTCACGAACATCGGCACTTTCACTTCAAGGCCGGTTTCGGTGATGACTTTCTTGGTGGGGTTGTTGGCGGTATCGCCAGCGACAGCCATTTCGGACTCCTTCACTTCCTGTTCAACGGTTGCCGGGAGTTCGTAATCGATGATTTCGCCTTCGTAGCTGCTGAGCTTGAGGCGCAGGTTCTCTTTAAGATATAAAACGTCATCATCGAAGATGTCGCGGCGCATTTGCGGCTGTTCGAAGGTGGAAGTATCCATAAAGGTCAGAAACTCGCCATCATCATACAGATACTCGACTTCGGAATTATCCAAACGCACATCGTTCACCCGGTTACCCGACGGATACGTCTTCTCAACAATCGATCCCGTGCGCAGGTTGCGCACCTGTACGCGGATCGTCGCGCCGCCGCGCCCCGTTTTGTTATGGGTATAATTCAGGACTTTGAGCAGTTCCCCGTCTTCTACGTAGGTGGTTCCCTTGCGGAGCTGATTCACATCAATCATCGTATGCCATTGCCTTTGTTCATCTTCATATTCATGGAATGCTGGTCAACTATAGCAGATATTGCTTCACAGTGGTACGCCGAAGTGACGCTATGCGCGGCTCAGGCCGGGATAATCCAGCAGCATGACTTCCAGTGCCAGCCTCAGGTTTACATTGATTGAGAGATTGGCAAGCACAGCCTGCGTGGCTTTCAGTGCGGTAAGCGCTTCATCTGCGCTGACATCGTAACGCAGGCGTTCAAGCTGCTGCATGCGGTCGGTATTGCAGGGCTTGACCGGTGTATCCAGCGCCATAAGCAGCAGATCCCGCCAGAAGGTCATCCACAGTTCCAGAACGGGGGCCAGGGCCTGCTTCTCCTTCGCCAGCGCATCCGCCACTTTGAAGCGCTCAGCACGATTCTGCCGGGTGATCGACTCCAGCAGATCAAGCACGGCAGCGCGTTGTTGAAGCAGTTCTCCGTTGGCCAGGGCGCTGATCGCCCAGCCGATGCGCCCGCCGCTCAGCCGGGCCAGAAGCAGCGCTGTTTCCGGATCTGCCTCATAGCGCCTTTCGAGAATATCGCGCAGGGTGTCGGTGGGCACCGGGCGCAGCGGAATCACCTGGCTGCGGCTCGTGATGGTTGGCATGATCTGCTCGGTAGAGGCGGCCAACAGGATGAGCACAGCGTGCGGCGGCGGCTCTTCCAGGGTCTTCAGCAGGGCATCCTGGGCCTGGGGGCGCGCTCGCTCGAAATCCGCCATAATGGCTACACGGTAGCGCGCTTCATAAGGTTTAAGCGCCAGGCGCTGCATAACGGCGCGTATCGCCTCGATCTTAAGCGTGCCGGTATTGGGATCGGTCTCAGAGTAGACCATGTCAGGATGGTTTCCGCTGAGCACCAACCGGCACGAGCGGCATTCCCAGCATGGGCGTTGGGTGATGTCGTCATGCTGGCAGTTCAGCGCCATTGCAAAAACATGCGCGAAATGGTCTTTACCGATGGACGGCATACCGGTAACCAAATACGCCTGCCGAATACGGTTATTCACCATGCCTTTGCGCAGGTAATCCACGGCCCAATCGTGAGCGTATACGTTCCAGGTATTGGATATTGTCGTGTTCATGGCACGGATTATAGCACGAGTACCGCCGATCTTGATGCGCAGAATGGCAAACAGCGGCTATAATTTAATTTTCTTCCAGATTACACAAGTGCTTTTGCAGCAAGTGATGGATGCGCATATGGTACGCAAACTGGCCATTCTGATTTTTGATGATGTCGAGGTTCTGGACTTTGCAGGCCCCTTTGAAGTGTTCGCAGTAAGCCGAGACCCCCAGACCATGACCGAATTATTCAGCGTTTTCACCACCGCACCTTATGACCGTCCGGTCATCGCGCGCAACGGGTTGAGCGTGAATGCCCACTACACGCTGGAGAACACGCCTCAGCCGGATGTGCTGTTGGTGCCAGGAGGGCGGGGTACACGGGCGCTGATGAACGACACAAGGGTGCTGGCGTGGATTCAGGCGCAGGCACAGGGGGCAGAGCTTGTGCTCTCGGTGTGTACGGGCGCACTGCTGCTGGGTAAGGCTGGTTTGCTGAAGGGGCTTTCGGCCACCACCTACCATACCGCGTTCGATGAACTGCGCGCTGCCGAGCCAGATGTCGCCGTTTGCCCTGGCGAGCGTTATGTCGATAATGGCAAGGTAATCACTTCTGCCGGGATTTCGGCAGGAATTGATATGGCACTCTATGTGGTGGGAAAGCTGCACGGCGAGGCGCAGTCCCGCTGGACAGCCGAGCACATGGAATACGAGTATTACACACACCGGTAAGTCACAACAGTTCAGATGATTTTTCAGGAGACCCATTATGCAGCGCTGGGAATACCTTACACTCCAGAGCAGTACCAATTACGGCACAACCAAGTTCTATATCAACGGTGAAATGCAGACCGCGCTAAAGAATCAGCCTCTGTCATCCGTGATTAATCAGGTGGGCGCGCAGGGCTGGGAAATGGTGGGAATAGCCAGCGACAAAGACGGCATGGTGTTTATCTTCAAACGTGCGTCGGTCAATGGGGCGGCCATCCCCAAGCAGAAACCCCCGGCCTAATGCGTAATCGGGTGCATTTCACTTTAGGGACAAACTCGCTCAAGCGCTGCTGATTTCCCTGAAACACGAGCGAAGCTGCCACCAACTTGAAATGCACCCGCGTAATCGGCCGCTTTGGCGGCGTGCTTAAGGCGTGAGCACAGCAGCAGCCTGCGCTGCGCCACGTGGTTGAACCTAACGTAAGCATCCCCATCCCTGAAGGGAGGGGCTTTTAGCCCTAGTGCTTACCAGACTCAATCCTTCGGGGCTACGTTAGAGGCGAATACACAGGCACTTCGGGCTACCTCACCAGTCCCGAACCCTGCGGTGAACGATTAAACAGGATGCTGGGGAGCAAACAGTGTCGTTCACACGTAAACCGTCTCATAACATTGTCGAGGTGAACTTTACCCGTGAAAACGGAGATTAAGGGTAACTTATTATGCAACGTGTTTTGGTCGTGGACAGGAACAAAAAGGCGCTCATGCCCTGCCATCCCGCACGGGCAAGAGAACTCCTTAATGCGGGGAAGGCGGCGGTATATCGTCGCGTTCCATTCACCATCATTTTGAAGGAGCGAGACGGCGGTGATACGCAGCCTGCTCATCAAAGCGACTGGTCACGGTTCACGCCAGATGTGCCGCACGGATAAGT
>CAZQIJ010000448.1:0-4136 GCA_964592955.1 uncultured Anaerolineaceae bacterium | reverse complement strand
GTGAGAACCCGTGTGCTCGCCCCGGTTTCCAGGTACACCAAGAGGTGTTGAACTTCTTGCAGCGCTCCAATTATCGTGCCATAATGCAGGTAGAGAATGTCCGCTGCATCGAAGCAGATCCGGAGCACCTGGCAGATGCCCTCAGACAAACCGCGTATCGACGTTATGGTCAGCAGCACCACCCGCGATCTCGGCGACCACCGCCGCCGGGTCGGCGAAGTCGTCAGCAGATTTCAGTTCGTCCCACGCATCATGGACCTGGACTCCACCACCGGCAAGGACGGGGTGACCTATTCGCTGGACCTGGTGGATGAGGCGGAGGTCTACATCCTGCTGCTTGGCTTTCGCTACGGCTATGTGCCGGACGATCCGCGCAACCCGCGCAGGATTTCGATCACCCAGATGGAGTATGAACGGGCGCTGGAACGTGAGGCGCGCGGTGAACTGTGCGTGCTGCCGTTTGTGATGGCCGACGATCATCCGGTGCTGCACGACCATATTGAGACCGACCCGGAGAACCGACGCAAACTGGCGGAGTTCCGGGCGGCTGTGCTGCTGAAGCAGGTGGCGTTCTTCAACAGTATCGATGCGCTGGAGAAGGGGGTGCTGCAGGCGCTGAGCCAGTCCCCCTGCGTGAAAGCGCTGACCGGACGCGGCGGGGACAGCCGCGCGTTTGAGCCGCGTGAAGCGGTAGGCCCCGTCCTGCCGCCACCCTCGCCCAATCCTCGTATGCGTGACCACATTTTCATCTCCTATGCCCACCTGAACCGTTCGCTCGTGGATCTTCTGGCGGATGATCTGCGCCGCAGAGGGCATATTGTCTGGATTGACTTCGAAGGCATTCGCGGCGGGGATGTTTGGCGGCAGTCAATTGTGGATGGGATTGCGGCTTCGGAAGTGGTGCTGGTGGTGATTACGCCGGACTCGCTGAAGTCTGAATGGGTGGCGCTGGAAGCGAGAACTGCTCTGGAGTTTGGCAAACAGATCATTCCGCTGCTGCTGGAAAAACTCACGCAGCCTGAAGACCGAAAAGCGTATGCAGCACTCCACCTCGAGGCAATTCAGTACCGCGATTTTACCGTGGGGTATGAAACAGCCCTGCCCGCCCTGATCGCGGATCTGCCCAAACCACGCGCAGGACTGGCGGGTTACTGCCAGAGACTGGTTGCCCGCCTGGCACAGGCACCCTGGGGACTGGATCACTACATTGAAGGAGAGGCGCGCCTGCTGCCACTCTATGCCAGTCCATATGAGGAAGGTGCGCACAGAGCAACCGGTGAGAACCTGTTGCGCAAACTTTGGCATAACCGGCGGACTATCGTTCTGGGAGAACCGGGCATGGGGAAGAGTGTCGCCCTGGAGCGCTTTGCCTGGGAGCTAGCCAACAATAATCCCCCCATCATTCCCGTTCTGATCATGCTACGGGAATACGATAGCCGACCGCTTGTGGAGTGGGTGCGGCTCAAACTGCTGGAGTTTGCCGACGAGAGCTTGCGCCTCAGCCTGAACTCGACAGAATCCGTACAGAATTTGCTGGCAGGTTCACCGTATCGCTTCTACATCCTGCTGGACGGACTAAACGAAGTTCCGCTGCCGCATCGGGGGAGTATTGTCGGCGAAATTATCCGGTTCTCACTGGAGTACAGCAACTTCCCACTTGCGCTGACGAGCCGTGTGCATGATGAGAACTGGCGGTCTCTGCGCGAGGGGAGCTTTGATCCGGAAACCGTCGTCATTCAGCCGATCACAGAGGGACAGGCTCAGACCTATCTGGCGGCACATCTGGAACGGGGTGATGCCAGGGTGCTCTGGCGACGGCTGGACGAACGCATGCGCGGACTGGCGGCAACGCCGCTGTTGCTGTGGTTGATCAAAGAGGCATGGGTCGAATCGCGCGAACGCATTCCCGGGAACCGAGGTGAACTCTATGCCAATTTCATCAATCGGATGCTGCGGCGGGATGATGATCGGCGGATGCAAAGAGGCATTACCCGAGATGTGCTCCTGAGTGCAGCAGAAATGCTTGCGCTGGAGATGCACCGACAGAAAGTTGTCTCGCTGCCCCTGAACCACGCACAGACCATCTTACCCGATGCGCATCTTCTGGATGCGCTGCGGAGTGCAGGCCTGTTGCAGGGTGACGAACAGATCCGCTTCGCACCGCACCAGACTGTGCAGGAGCATTTTGCAGCGCGTGCCTTAGGGAACGCGGTAGCGACCGCGCTCAGGGAGCGGAAAGGAGTGCTGGGGCAGATGGCCTATCGTCTGGGTCTGAGACGTGATGCACTGGAATTTGCCCGCGAGCCATGGTGGTGGGAGACCTTTATTCAGCTTGCAGGGCTGGTACCAGAGGCATCCGGACTGGTACTGGCGCTGGCGGACATCAATCCCTGGCTGGCCTTATTCTGCTACGAAGAGAGTGGTATCCAGGATAGAGATGTCCGAAACGCTATTGGCAATCGCTCAGAGGCGCTGGTTTATGCAGAAAACACAAGTGATCGGCGTGCGGCGCTGAACGCACTGCTGCGCATTCAGACACTTCGTATCACAAAATATCTGCTGCACCTGAGCTTCGATCGTGATGTGGACATTGCCTCGAGTGCCTTGAGAGGTCTGCTGGAGCTGGAAGAGAACGGACTGGAGCTTTTCTGGCGACAACTGGAAACGCTTCGTCCAGAAGAGCGCGCAGACTGGGGGCGTCGTATCCATAAGCAGGATCCGCGTCCTGGCGTTGGGCTGCGCTCTGATGGTCTACCCGACATCGACTGGGTAGACATCCCGGATGACGGGGAGTGGACTTATCAGGCGGGCACGCACCGCGGCGTGCCCGCCTTCCGCATCAGCCGCTACCCGGTCACGTATGCGCAGTTTCAGGCATTTGTGGAGGCTGAGGATGGGTTCTCGAATCCGCGCTGGTGGGACGAACTGGGTGCAGATGACGAACATAAGCGTGAGCCGGGAGAGCAGCGCTTCAAGTTCCTGAACCATCCTCGTAACAACGTCAGTTGGTATGATGCAGTCGCGTTCTGTCGCTGGCTGAATGACAAGCTGGGTTATGAGGTACGTCTGCCTACCGAGCAGGAGTGGGAGAAGGCAGCGCGCGGAACAGATGGCCGTATCTATCCCTATTGCAGGAACATGGTAAACGCATTGAATGATCGGTTGGTTTTGTGCTTCAGCAGACACGGCGACATGCAACGTTTTCAGGCTGATTCTGCACTATGGAGACGACTTCGACGCGGCCAACGGCAACACGCGTGAAACCGGCATCGGGCAGACCAGCGCGGTGGGCATTTTCCCGGCGGGTGCATCACCTTATGGGGCGCTGGACATGAGCGGCAACGTGTGGGAGTGGTGCCTCAACCCAGTTGGCAGGCTGCCTCAGGGTGGTTTTGAGAACGAGAACATACGTTCCAATTCCCGGCGGGTGTTGCGCGGCGGGTCTTGGCTCTACAATCTTAGCAATGCGCGCGCCGCGTCCCGCCTCAACTACAATCCGAACTCCCGTTTCATCAGCTACGGTTTTCGGTTGGTGCGTGCCCCTTCTCAATCGCTGATTCCTGTGGGCGGTCTGCCGTAGGCAGAGAAACCGCGCGTAGCGCGTGTTTCAGCCCCAATCTTTTACCCGCGAAGCGGGTCGAAAAATGCAAAATCGGGGATATACGCATCCCGCAGTCGAAACGGACTGTGGGGTTCCCTGTAACGCCCCCGGGTGCAGCAAACGTAAACAGTTGATAATTCGCAACGCGCTTTCACATTCGTTGGAGAGCGAAAACAGGACGTGTAGGCAGAAAGTAGCCGCCAGAGGGGTGAAAAGCACGGATTCTGCCCCGCCGCCGCCACCTATTTGACGAGTTTTTGCGCGTTTGTGTAACGCTAATTGACCTGCGGCACAGGATAGTGCAACAGGTCATGCACCGACCAGATATTGTACTGTTTTTCTCGTTCAACTCCCGAAACTGTTTTCTAACATCGTGACCTGTGAATAGGCGAGGGGTGGCGAGGTGATTGTGTGGAAATCTGAGCGGGTAAAGGAGGCTAGCGGTCGCTGGTGCGCGCCTCCGTCAGCATATGCTGCCCAATCAGCCCCTGGATCTCGTGCTCACGCACGACCACTATAGCAAGCGCCTAACAAC
>CAZQIJ010000447.1:0-4136 GCA_964592955.1 uncultured Anaerolineaceae bacterium | reverse complement strand
TCGTGATGCCGGGTGCGTCTCTACGCCCCGGCATCATTTACCCCCAGACGAACATTCAAAATAGGCGACAGAACTATGGCAGTCAAAACCAAAATACGCATCCGCCTCAAGGCGTACGATCATCGTGTGCTGGATCAATCGGCGCAGCGTATTGTCGAAACGGCAGAACGAGCCGGAGCACGCGTGGTGGGGCCAGTCCCGCTACCCACACAAATCGAACGCTTCACAGTGCGGCGCTCGTCTTTCATCGACAAGGACTCTCAGGAACACTTTGAGATCCGCACGCACAAACGTCTGATCGATGTCCTTGACCCGGACAGCAAAACCATCGATAACCTGATGCGGCTGAACCTGCCCGCCGGGGTCGATATCGAAATCAAAATCTAGGTAAGCGAGCGAAACTGTGCTCGCACGCAAGCGGGAAAACCCGCCGCTGCGGGCGTACAGGACACAGTACGCTATACAACAGTAAGGGGGCGGGGAACATTCCCCGGCGCACCGGTGGCGCAGCACCCCGCTGGAGGTTGGAGAATTCATGAAGGGCATAATCGGTAAGAAAGTAGGCATGACGCAGGTTTTTGACGAGAAGGGCAACGCCATTCCCGTAACGGTCATCCAGGCCGGGCCCTGCTATGTGACCCAGATTCGCGACAAGGATCGTGATGGGTATGTGGCAGTGCAGCTTGGCTATGGTGAAACCAAACCGAGCCGGCTCACCCAGGGTCAGCTTGGCCACTTGCGTCGCAATAACCTGCCTGCCCTGCGCTACCTGCGCGAGTTCCGTGTGCGCGATAGCGGCGGCACCGAACTGGCAGAAGGGCAGGAGATCAAGGTCGATGTGTTCACCCCAGGTGAACTGGTCGATATCGTCGGAACAACCAAAGGTCGCGGTTTTGCGGGTGGCATCAAGCGTCACGGGTTCCACCGGCAGCCGAAAACACACGGTCAGTCTGACCGTGAACGCGCGCCGGGTTCGGTAGGTCAGTGCGAGTTCCCGGGTAAGACTCTGAAGGGTCAGCGCATGGCCGGGCGCATGGGTAATGACCGTGTCACGATTCAGAACCTGGAAGTGATGCTGGTAGATGCGGAGCGTAACCTTCTGGCCGTGAAGGGATCGGTCCCTGGCACGAACAACGGCATTGTCATCATTAAGCCGGCGCGTAAGCAGCGTCGTTCATAGAGCAATGTCGCGGAGGTTATAAGAGATCATGCAAGTATCAGTTCTGGATATTAACGGCAATCAGATCAACACAGTTGAACTGCCCGCCGATATTTTCGAAGTCGAGGTCAACACGGGGTTAATGCACCAGGCGTATGTGCGGCAGCTTTCCAACGCCCGCCTGGGAACGCACAACACCAAGAACCGCAGCGATATCAACCGTACCACGGCCAAGTGGTATCGCCAGAAAGGGACGGGCCGCGCCCGTCACGGGTCGCGCAATGCGCCCATCTTCGTGGGGGGTGGCATCGCACATGGGCCGCACCCGCGCAAATATGTGAAGGCCATGCCGCGCAAAATGCGCCAGGGGGCTATTCGCAGCGCGCTTAGCGCCCTTGTGCGCGACGGCCAGCTTGTGGTGATCGATCAGATGTCGCTATCTGAGCCGAAAACCAAAGCCATGCGCAGTTTGCTGCAAACGCTGGTGGGCGATAATTCCGCGCTGATCCTGCTGGCTGGCCCCAACGAAAACGTCCAGCGCAGTGTGAGCAATCTGCCGGACGCACGCTACCTGCGTGTGAATTACCTGAACGTGCGCGACCTGCTGCAGTACGATCGGGTCATCATGCCGCTGGATGCTCTGGAAGTCATTAAGAGCCTCTGGGGTAAGGAGAATTAACCATGCCCGAACTGCACGTTTACGATGTGATTCGGCGTCCGGTCATCACAGAAAAATCCAATGGGATGATGGACGAATTGAACCAGTACGTTTTTGAAGTTGCGGAAACGGCCAACAAACGGCAGATCAAAGACGCGGTGGAACTGATCTTCGAAGTGAAAGTTCAGCGCGTGAACACCATGATTATGCCAGCCAAACGCGGACGCCGCGGACGCCGTTGGTACTACCGCACCCAGCAGTGGAAGAAAGCCATCGTCACCCTGCAACAGGGCGACAAGATCGAGCTGTTTAACGTCTAAGGTAGAGCACGATGCCGGTAAAAATATACAAGCCCACCTCGGCTGGTCGCCGTGGGATGACGGGCCACAGTTTTGAAGAAATCACCAAGTCCAAGCCGGAACGGTCGCTGACTGAGGCGCTGCGTAAAAGTGGTGGACGCAACCGCACGGGGCGAATCACCGTGCGGCATCGCGGCGGCGGCCACAAGCGCCGGTACCGTCTTATCGACTTCAAGCGCGACAAAACCGACTCGCGCGCCGAAGTCATCGCCATCGAATATGATCCGAACCGCTCTGCACGTATTGCACTGCTGCAGTATGAAGACGGCGAAAAACGGTACATAATCGCGCCGCTGGGCCTGAAGGTCGGCGATAGCGTGGGCAGCGGGCCAATGGCCATCCTGCGCCCAGGCAACGCACTGGCGCTGCGCGATATCCCAGTCGGCACTCAGATTCACAACATCGAACTGCTGCCGGGTAAGGGTGGACAACTGGCACGCTCTGCCGGAGTCTCTGCCCAGCTTCTGGCAAAGGAAGGCATTTACGCCACCGTGCGCCTGCCCAGCGGCGAAATGCGCATGATTCACGAACGCTGCATGGCCACCATCGGCCAGGTGGGGAACACCGAACACGGCAACGTGAAGCTGGGTAAGGCAGGGCGTATGCGCTGGAAGGGCTGGCGTCCGGCAGTGCGTGGTACGGCGATGGATCCCAACAGCCACCCGCATGGTGGTGGTGAAGGCCGCAGCGGTATCGGTATGCCTGGTCCCAAAACCCCGTGGGGCAAACCCGCGCTGGGTGTGAAGACGCGCGTCAACAAGCGTTCCGACCGCTTTATTGTCCGCCGCCGCGCAAGTGGTAGATAACGGAGAGGTTAACCGAAGATGTCGCGTTCACTGAAGAAGGGGCCGTTTATCAGCCCCCGGCTGCTCGAAAAAGTTGAGAAGCTGAATGCTGAAAACAAGAAGGTCGTGATTCGTACCTGGAGCCGCGCCAGCACCATCTTCCCACAGATGGTGGGCCACACCATCGCGGTTCATGATGGGCGTCGTCACGTTCCGATTTACGTCACGGAGAACATGGTCGGCCACAAGCTGGGTGAATTTGCCCCCACGCGCACCTACCGTGGTCACCTGGTCGAGAAGAAGAAGAAGAAGTAGGAGAAACCTGATGGAAGTGCGCGCAAAGAACGTCTACATGAGCATTTCTCCCCGTAAACTTCGTCTGGTCATCGATCAGGTACGCGGTATGGATGCAGAACAGGCGCAGACCGTTCTGAAGTTTATGCCACAGAAGGGCGCAGAACTCGTTAAGAAGACCCTGGATTCCGCCATGGCGAATGCGAAGAACAACTTCGACCTGAACCCTGCGGATCTGTTTGTGGCCGAGATCTATGCCGACGAAGGCAACCGTATGAAGCGCTTTACCGCCGGAGCGCGTGGGCGATACAAACCGCGTGTAAAACGCACATCGCACCTGACGATCATTCTGGCAGAACGAGAGGAATAGGTATGGGGCGCAAGGTAAACCCGATTGGGTTTCGTCTCAAGATTAATCGGGATTGGGATGCGCGCTGGTATGCCGAAGGCAAGCGCTATGTTGATCTGCTTCACGAAGACCGTGCAATCCGCAGCTACCTGCGTAAGGAAGCGGGCCGTGCCGGGATTTCGCGCATCGAGATCGAACGTTTCCCTAATCAGGTGGTGATCACCATTCACACCATGCGTCCTGGCATCATCATCGGGCGCAAGGGTGAAGCGGTCAAGAAATTGAAGCAGGATCTCGAACGCCTGACCCAGAAGAAGGTCAAGGTAGAGGTCAACGAAATTCAGAAACCAGACCTCGACCCGGTGCTGGTTGCCGAAAACATCGGCGGTCAGCTCGAACGTCGCATCGGCCACAGCCGCGCCATGAAGCGCGCGGTTAGCCAGGCCATGCGCCTGGGCGCCCAGGGCATTCGCATCGAAGTCAGCGGTCGTCTGGCAGGTGCGGATATGGCGCGTCGTGAATGGGTCAGCGA
>CAZQIJ010000446.1:0-4139 GCA_964592955.1 uncultured Anaerolineaceae bacterium | reverse complement strand
GATCACCGCTTCCTGGCTGCCCAGGAATTCCTTGATGGCCGGGCCTGCGAACTGCGCCGTCAGCGCGCCAAATGCTTTGCCCAGTCCTTCTACGCCTTCGCCTGTATCCGTGCCTTCTGCTGCCGCGCGCACGCTGTTCACGGCGCTGGACGCACTGCTGACGAACGACGCAAAGCCGCTCAGCGCGCTGCGTGCGCCTTCGGTGTTAGAGGCATCCGCAGGGAAGGTGTCTGGCTCTGGCTCAACCGGGAAAGCGTCAGGTTCGGGTTCTGGCTCAACCGGGAAGGGCGCATCGGTCACGGCGGCATCAACCGGGAAGGGTTCGGGTTCGGGCTCAACCGGAGCGCTGCCCACGCCCACCCCCACGATGGGCGACGGCATGAGGCTGTCTACGGGTGTGCTGCTTTCGCGGAACGTTTCGACTGTCGTCTGAAGTTCTTCGTGAACTTCGCCGCTTTGCAGCGTCAGCGTGCGCGCGGTGGAAACCTGCTGCACGCCGGACGTGGCAGAGATGGTGAAGCGCTGATCCGGCGCACGCTGCGACGCTTCAAGGATGCCGCGCAGGTTGCCCACTTTGGCGTCATCGATGTTGCCGGCTTCATCGTAAATATCAACGTTATACAGCCGCGCGAATTCCTTCAGCGCGTCGATTTCTTCGCCCTCTTTGGTCTTGCCCAGCGCGATCTGACCCCACTGGTTAACTTCGTCTTCAAAGACCTTTTCCGCCGCCGTCACCAACTGCGGGAAGATGCGGTAAGAGGTTGTGGGTTCGAGGTCATCCAGATCCGGCGCGATGAGGCGCGAGCGTTCCAGCGCCAGAATCGAGTCGCGGTACAGTGCAGACTGGCGATCCCACTGGTAAAGCTGCGTGAACGACGCCAGCAGCGCCGCGAACGCGGGCAGCAGGGCGGTCATCAGGCGGATGAACGGCGCGTTCGGCGTCACCGTGGCCACAATGGCCAGAAACGACGAAATCACCATCACCAGCGCACCCAGCTTCATCATCAGTTCAGAATTGCCGTCATACTCTTTGATGACAGAGTTGTAATAGCCAAGCTGATAGTCGATACGGCGCTTCAGGTACATTCGCGTCAGCACATCCGCAGTCGGCACATCGATCGGTGTCTGGCGCAGGCGGCGTATCCGTTCCTTTTCGGTTATGCCAGAATCAACCATTGGTACGCTCCCTTTCCTTAATCTCGTGGACCTGTTCACGCAGTTTTGTAAGGCGGTTGGAACGGTCAAACGGTTCCAGCCGCGCCATATACTTAAAGTAGGTCATGCGCAGTTCTTCGGTCAGGCGGCGGTAATTGGCCCAGCGTTTGCGCGGATCGGCCTGGCTGGAGATAAACGTGAAGTAGCTGGTGATGGCGCTGACGATGGCCGTCAGCAGGCCGAACCACTGCACCGTCGTGAACGATCCCAGAATTTGCGACTGGCTGCCGTCGAAAGCGTTGGCGAAAATCGCCAGTATCGTCGTGAGGAACGCGCCAAACATGAACACCCATTGGTACAGGTAGAAGCGGTTCTGGTAATACTTGGCCAGATGGTTGAACTTCCAGAAGGTGGGCATCAGGTGTTCTTCCAGGTCGCTGATGTCCTGGATAATGATGGGGTACTGGGTGAGGTCATCTTCTTCCCAGTGCGTGGGAGAAACAAACCCCTGGTAATGCAGCTCCAGATGATACTGGTCCTCCGCCGGGCGCACCCATTCCTTCTGCATGAGGATAATGGGGCGGCGCTTGAAGATAAAGATGTTGCGCATGTCGCGCAAGTAGCTGCTGAAGCGTGATTGGCGGGCCTGCGTCGCCATAAAACCTCACAGTGATGTTAATGTCGGAACATGAACAGGTTAACACGGAATGAAGTTTCCAGCCAATTTCAAACCCTTGAGATTTCGCGCGCAGTGCGCTTGCTGGGGTAACGCCTGCCTGCCCTCACCCCAACCCCTCTCCCACTGCTTCGCGGGGATAGGGACTAAGGCCCGCGACACATGGGCGTGCAGTTGCACGTCCTTACATCCCCCTCGCCCAGCCGCGCAGCGGCGTTGGGGAGAGGGGGAACGAGGGGGTGAGGGCTTGATCTGCCCCTGTTTCCGAATGCCCCCCGCCGGGGGGTGCATTTCAATGTTTTGGCAGCATCGTAAAAGGCGCTATTCTATCTCCGCTATTTCGAGCGCACCCGCCAATAATCCAGGGCTATTGCAAAGTCAATGTCGTTGCATCGGTTGGGGTGCCAGGGGAAGGGTTCCCCTGGCTAGAGCGTTCTTCTGGCTCTGGCAGCAGGGACACCCACACGAGGCGGCTTCCACACAAGGTGTGGTAGCTTGAACCCGCCGCCCAACACTACGACACAGGCACCGCTACCCACTTTAGTGGGTGTCCGGGCGGTGCGCTGCCAGACGACGACTTGCCAGAGGACTTGTTCCTCTGGGACAGACTCGGTCAATCCCCGGAGTTTTCGGACTTTGCAAAAACTCTGGCCAATAATCTGAAATGCCACCCCGCCGGGTCACCATTTGACAGCGCCCCGCGCACATGCCACAATGGTTTAAATCTGTTCCACATTCGGCGAAAATTGGTGTGCCTATGTCTGACTTTATAGATAGACCACCCAGGATACAGCCTGAGTTACCAGTCGGCGTGGAAGAAATCCCGCCGCCCCCGCGCACAGAAAGCGGAGCCAAGCAGCCCCTCTGGCAGACCATGGTCCCCGTCGTCACCATCATCGGCTATGTCATCGTCAGCGCGACCGGGCAAGGCTCCAACGTCGCCTTTCTCGTCCCTATGGCGCTGGCCATGTTCATCTCGGTGGGTGTTACTGTATACAACCACTTCCTCACGCGTCGCGTGGAGCGGGAAAAGAAAGAAGCCTATGCGCGGCGGCTGGTGGAGCTGCGCAAGGAAATGGTGGCCGCCCACGACAAACAGCGCCCCTTCTACCTCTATAACTATCCCGATATGGACGTGCTGCAGAAAATTGACGGGCGCTCGGCAGATACGCGCAGCGGCACACGCCTCTGGGAACGCCGCCCGTCGGATAAGGATTTCGGGTGGGTGCGGCTGGGGCGCGGGGTGCGCCGCTCGCACTGGCGGCTGAAAGTGGGGGATGCCGAAAACGACGAAAACCCGCAGATGCGCGACGCCGAACGCCTGGCAGAAGACTCCGAATATCTCACCGACGTTCCGCTGACCATCCCCCTGTACCTGCACGCCCAGGAGAAACACGAAGAAGAGAAGAAAAGCATCAATGCAGACGAAACGCTGCTCCCCCCGCCCACCCAGCACGCGCTCGGAATCGCAGGCCGCGCAGAAGATGTGTACCCCTTCATCAACGCGCTGCTCACGCAGTTCACGGCGCTGCATTCGCCGGTAGATACGCAGCTTTATGTGCTGGGCCTGCACGACGCCGCCCCAAACTGGACCTGGGCGAAATCGCTGCCGCATTTTCTGCCCACCACCGCCAAGTATGGCGACCTGCGCCTGAAGCCCATGCACTTTGAAGAGGCCGAGGGGCGCATTCAGGCGGACGGCAAGCAGAAGGACAAAGAGCGCGACAGCGTGGCGCTCTACCTCAAACATTACATCTGGCGCGAGCTGGACCGGCGCGCCCGCCGCCTGCGCGAAAAAGACGAAAAAGACGAGATCAACATCACCCTGCCGTTTATGGTGCTGGTCATCGACCTGCTGGCCGCCAGGCCGGGCGCAGCCAATGACCCGATGGATATCTCTGCCCTCAAAGAGATCGAAAGCGAAGCGGCTGTCTCGCTGCTCACGCAGAAGGGCCAGGCACTGGGGGCCACCGTCATCTTCCTCGTGCCGCAGCGCAGTAAGATTCCCAGCACCTGCAGCGCGGTGATAGAGATCGCCCCCAACGGCAGTTTCCTCTATGCCGAAACCGGCTTCAACACCCCGCGCTATGTGGGCGCTGCCGATCGCATGACCGACCGCGAAGCGCTCCACCGTTTCGCCGAGGCGCTCGAACGCTGCCGCGTGCGCCGCAGCTTCGGGTCAGAAGTCCCCACCATCGTCCGCCTGCTCGAACTCTATGACGCCAATAAGGTGGGCGACCTGCGCATTCTGGAAGACTGGCGCGACAGCAAGGAACCGAAGAAGGCAGACTGGCTCGAAGTCGCCATC
>CAZQIJ010000445.1:0-4142 GCA_964592955.1 uncultured Anaerolineaceae bacterium | reverse complement strand
TGCAAACCCTGTATGTGCGCACCGGCAACGAGCAGTACAAAGACATGGCCAAGTTCTGGGGCAAACTGTTTCTCATCAACTTTGCAATGGGTGTCGTCACCGGTATCGTGCAGGAATTTCAGTTCGGCATGAACTGGTCTGAGTACTCGCGCTTTGTGGGCGATATCTTCGGCGCACCTCTGGCCATCGAGGCATTGGCTGCCTTCTTTATCGAATCAACATTTCTGGGCTTGTGGATCTTTGGCTGGGACAAACTCGGCAAACGCACCCATCTCGCCACGATCTGGCTGGTGGCCTTTGCCGCCAACCTTTCCGCTTTCTGGATTCTGGTTGCCAATTCGTTCATGCAAAACCCGGTTGGATTCCGCATCGCCGAAAGTGGCCGCGCAGAAATGACGGATTTCTTCGCGCTCATCACCAATCCCAGCGTGCTGCTGCAATGGCCCCACGTCGTGCTGGGTGGCCTTACCACAGGTGCCTTTTTTGTGGTGGGGATCAGCGCATTTCACCTGCTGCGCCGCACCGAAGGCCGTGTTGAGATGTTTAACGTATCCATGCGCATTGGGCTGGTCTTCGGGACGGTTGGGGTGCTGGCCACCATGGTATTTGGGCATGCACAGGGCCAGCACATGGCCGAAACACAGCCCATGAAACTGGCTTCTGCCGAGGGATTGTGGGAAGACGAAGACCCGGCTGGGCTTTCGATGTTCCAGATCGGCGACGAGGCAAACCGCGAGTCCGTCGTCAACATTCGTATCCCCTCACTGCTCAGTTTCCTCTCCTACAACACACCCAACGGCATGGTGCGCGGCATCAACAGCCTGCAGGCGGAATATGAACAGACCTATGGCCCTGGCAACTATGTGCCGCCTGCCATCTGGCTGACCTATTGGAGCTTCCGCGCGATGGTGGGTTCGGGTGCGCTCATGTTCTTCCTTGGTTTGGTCGGCATTGCGCTGTCCTACACCAACCGCCTGGCCAATACGCGCATCTTCCTGCAGTTGCTTATCGCGGCCATCATCCTTCCATATCTGGCCAACAGCACTGGATGGATGCTGACGGAAATCGGACGCCAACCCTGGATCGTCTTTGGACAGATGACACTGGACCAGGCCGTTTCGCCCAATGTGACTGTGGAAATGCTGCTCATCAGCCTGATTGGTTTTACACTGCTCTACGGCGCACTGATGGTTGCCGACCTCTACCTGCTGCAGAAATACGCGCGACAGGGAAGCGCAGACCTGCTGCCGGAACCCCATGATAAGCAGCCGTCGGCCGTCGGCGCGTACTAGGAGATAAAACTCATGGATTATCAAACACTTCAAACACTCTGGTTCATCCTGATTGCGGTGCTGTTCACCGGCTTTCTTTTCCTCGAAGGTTTCGACTATGGCGTCGGCATTCTGCTGCCCTTCCTGGGCAAGAATGACCAGGAACGCCGCATGATCATCAATGCGATTGGTCCCGTGTGGGATGGCAACGAAGTATGGCTGCTGACGGCGGGCGGCGCAATGTTTGCGGCCTTCCCGAACTGGTACGCCACACTCTTCAGCGGTTTCTACCTGGCACTCTTCCTGATCCTCGTTGCGCTCATTCTGCGCGGCGTGGCGTTTGAGTTCCGCAGCAAAGATGAGAACCCGCGCTGGCGCAGCACCTGGGATCTTGCGATCTTCGTGGGCAGCGTGCTGCCGGCCCTGCTGTGGGGTGTGGCTTTCGGTAACATCCTGCGCGGCGTGGCCATTGATGCGGACATGAACTATGTGGGCACGTTTTTTGACCTGCTCAACCCCTACTCGCTGCTGGGCGGGCTGGTGACGCTGACGCTGTTCATTCTGCACGGCGCACTCTTTGTTGAGATGAAAGTAGGGGCACCGGTGCAGCAGCGCGCCCAGGCCATCCTGCGCCCGGTCTACCCGGTCGTGGTGGTGCTCACGCTGGGCTTCGTCGCCTACAGCGCGGCAGAGACCGACATGTTCCAGGAACTGACCCTGCTCAAAATCGCCGGGTTGATTGTGGCGGTCGGCGCACTGCTGTTTGCCGGGGCCATGCTGTTTCAGCAGCGCTTCGGACGCGCGTTTATCGGCACCGGCGTGACGACTGGCGCGGTCGTGGTCATCATCTTCAGCACGCTTTTCCCGCGTGTGATGCCCTCCAGCCTGGATGCACAGTTCGACCTGACGATCTACAACGCGTCGTCCAGCGAATACACGCTCGGCGTAATGACGCTCATTGCGCTGTCGCTCGTGCCCATTGTGCTCGCATACCAGGCCTGGTCGTACTGGGTCTTCCGCCAGCGCCTCACCGCAGAAAGCCATCTCGAGTATTAATGCAGCCTGGCGGGGTAACATCTCTCCGCTTGTACCTGACCTCACCCCCTGCCCCCTTCGACACTGAAGGGAGCAGGGGTGAACCGCAGGCCAGAAAGTCCCCTCGCCCACGCAGGGGTGAGCGGCAAAGACACCTGAGGTGTTACGCGGCACAATCCGCGCTCCGCCTGAACTGCCGAAACACCAGCGTGCGCTCATACAGCAGCAAGATGACCCCGGCAAAGGCCAAAGCCCCCAGACCCCTCAGGTTGATCTCGTCCCTGAACTCAGAGGGCGCGCATCCGGTTGCCCTTGGCTTTGTGCTCCACTTCCGCCAGACCTAACGCTTCAAGCACCGGCGGAATGTACATGCCGAACCGCCCCCGCAGCCCTTTCTTCAGCCCATACCACCCGCCAATCGGGTTATCTGGCGAGCGCCCCCAGGCTTCGACAGTGCCTTCTTTGGCTTCTTTCTGTTCGTCTGCGCTGCCCAGTTCCATCCAGTCGCCGTGCGCTTTCAGCATGGCATGAAGGTGATCAATGCAGCGCAGGTCATAGAGCAGCGTCGTCTTGCCAACCTGGCAGACCAGCGCCGGAGGGTCGAGCGTTTCATCACGGTAAATGGTGTAATCCGATGTCCCCGGCGGCGTCTGTAGCTGCCAGGGGTTGTCTTTGGTACCGTCGCCTACAGCGGTCATGCGGTGTGCTCCTTTACTTCTGAATGCAGGACGAATTACGCTATGATACAGGATGCAGGCTACTGGCGCTCTGCATACTGTTTCAGCCCCTTCACGAAATCGGCAAACGACTGGGTGAGGTCAGGGATTGACCCGGCGAACAGCGGCAGCAGCAGCCCGCTGTACACTTCGCGCAGTGTGAAGTCTACCGCGCTCTTGTCATCGGCGCGCGGCACCAGCGCAAAGGTGCGTGTGCCGGTAAACAATCCCAGGGGCATTCCACCCGTCCACGTCATCCGCTGGCGCGCCTGGAACGCGCTAACACGCGCCGGGAACGCACGGTTTGGGTTGATCTTGTTGTAGGCAACAATCCGTTGCCCTGGCGCGATGCTGCCTTCGATGCGAATGACCCAGGGATCCCACGCCGGATAGTTCGGGGCGTCGGTCAGGATACGCCAAATGGTTTCTGGCGATGCGTGGATTGTCGTGCTGGCGCTGAATTCTTTCATCAGGTATCCTCACAGTGGTCGAATACGGTCATTGTTATGACGACACCGCGATGCAAAAGGGTGCGCAGCGCATCACGGATTCTCAGCAGTTGTCTGGCGCACACGACTCTGACAGGGATGCACAATGGCAGAACCGAACGCGCAGCCGCTTGCACAACAGCACCCCAGCCTGGCCAACGAGGAATCTTTCGCGGTGATGGTGGAACAGCACCGGCGCGAACTGCGCACGCACTGCTACCGCCTGATGGGGTCCTTCCAGGACGCGGAAGATATGGTGCAGGAGACCTTTCTGCGCGCGTGGCGCGGGCGGGCGACCTATGAAGGGCGCGCCTCGCTGCGTGCCTGGCTGTACAAAGTGGCCACCAACGTGTGCCTGGACGCGCTGAAGAAGCAGCGCAGGCGCGCGCTGCCGGTCACCCGCCAACCTGCGTCCAGCCTGGACCAGCCCATCGGACAGTCGATTAACGAACCGGTATGGCTGGAGCCGTTCCCGGATGAACTGATGAGTGGGGATGACGGCCCCGAAACATCGCTGGTGAAGCGGTCGGATATCACCATCGCTTTTCTGGCAGTGCTGCACCTGCTGCCGACACGACAGCGCGCCGTACTGGTGCTGCGCGATGTGCTCGAATGGCCTACCAGCGAAGTGG
>CAZQIJ010000444.1:0-4152 GCA_964592955.1 uncultured Anaerolineaceae bacterium | reverse complement strand
CTACCGATACCGACACCGATACGAAGACCGCGACGGATACAGCGACGCCTTCGGATACGTCGACGGCCACCGATACCGCCACCGAAACACCCACTGCCACGCCCACATCCACCGAGACCCCTACCCTGACGCCGACGGCCACCAATACCGAACCGCCGACACTCACGCCGTCGCCCACCCCGGTGCCGCTGGGGATGCTGCCCTATGTGGCGGACTTTGAAGGGGCGACCCCGCTGGAAGGCTGGGATTACGACGCGTCGCAGTGGCAGGTGATCAACGACGGCGGTCAGAATGTGCTGGTGGGCCAGGCGCGCATCGATCAGCCGGTTATTCTGCTGGGCAGCCGCGAACCGGAATGGTTAGAGACGCCGGATTTCGTCGTCAACTTCCGCGTTAACCTGGATCAGCTTTCGGGCGGGGCGCGCGTGGTCTTCCGCTATCAGCCGGGCGGCGAATACAACGCGCTGGAACTGTTCCCCGGCCTGGTGATTCTGCGCCGCAGCGCGTCGTCCGGCCCCAACATCTTCAACCGCGACCCGGAACGCATCATCCGCAGCCTGAACGCCAGTATCCAGGCCAACACATGGCACGAAATCACGCTGTGGGTGGAAGGCGCAAAGATCTATATCTTCCTGGATCACCGTCTCATTATGCAGGCGGAAGACCTGATCGCGCCGCAGCTTGGCGCGGGGCAGATCATCCTGCAAACCAACAGCACCAACCGCCCGGTGCGCTTCGACGATTTCATCATCCAGCGCGCCGAAGGGGCCAGCACGCACTTCCCGCAGGGGACGATTGGCACACAGTGGACAACCACCACACCGGCCAATACCTCCATCGGCACCGAGAGCAGCGGTAACCAGTATGTGAACATGATTAACGACGTGGTGCTGACGCCGGACCTCGACCCGCTCTACAACTTCTCGCTGCGCTGCCGCGTTCAGTTCGTGCAGGGCGGCGCGACGATACGCGCGCGTGTGAGCAACAGCGGCAGCATGGTCTTCGATATGCGCGCCGGGCACCTTACCATCACAGAACTGGATGGCAGCGCGAACGTCGTTCGCAGCGAGCGGGTGGATAACTTCTACTCGTTTAACCGCTGGCAGGAAATCGAAATTAACTTTGTGGAGAACCGGCTGACGATTTTCCGTGACGGCGATACGCGCTTTGAACGCAACCTGGAGACTTCGCCCGGTGCGGGCACCATGAACTTCGAAACCGTGCGCGGCGACAATTTCTCGATGGATTACTGCCTGATGACCTCCACCGAAGTCACCAGCAACATCGACGCCAACTTTGCGCTGGCCACGCGGCAGGAGGTCATGGCGCGCCCGTTCCGCTGGCTGCGCAGCGACCTGGACGAAAACTTCAGCGACATCTTCCAGACAGATGACTGGTGGGTGGGTGGCCAGCGCGCGCCGGGCACCTTCCAGACCGACCCGGCAGAAAGCGACCCCAACGACACCTACCTGACGATGGAGTATACCGACCGGCCCACCTGGCGTTTGTTCCGCAACGTGATCGGCATCGAGATCTTCGCCAATACCGACCCGGCGACTTACAACGAATCGACAGACGTGCTCGCCAGCGCGCAGATGCGGCTGCGGTCACAGGGCAGCGCGTGGCTGGGCGTGCGCACCACACCCACGATCACGGGCGCAGAGCTGACCGGGTACTTCCTGCAGGTGAACCAGGCCGCGGATGGTACGGGCACGGTGACGGTGCGCTACCGCAGCACCACCGGCAGCGAAGTGCTGTTCGATGGCCCGGTGGAAGGGCTGACGCTGGATCCACGCGCCTGGAACACGCTGGAAGTTGTGACGCTGGAAGAACAGGCGGCTTTCTTCATCAACGGGGCGTTCCTCATCGCCACCGACCGCGCCGAAAAGATTGATGGCACCGTAGCCCTGGGCGTGGAACCTGGCACCGTAGCCGATTTCGATACCCTCGTCATCCGCGACACCACACCCCACGATCAGTAATAACATCATCACGGCAGGGGCGACGAACCGCCCCTGCCGCCTTGCGAAGACCGGATAATTTCCAGGAGATCCTATGCCCATCCACACTTTCACACTTGGCGACTTCACCGGACGTATTGTGCAGCTTACGGGCGGCACGCGCGATATGAAAGCGCTGTTACCGTCTGTTGACGAAGCAGCACTGGCCGCAGGACTGGCCCCCTTTGGCGAGACGCCGGAGGCCGGCGGGGGCGGAATCTGCCTGCTGGTGCTTGAGCGTGGCGAGCAGCGCCTGATGGTCGATACAGGGATGCCGATAGGGGATGAAACGCCCGACCGCGTGCTGCAGCGCGACCTGGGGATTGACCCGGCCAGCATCACGCACATTGTGCTGACGCACGCGCACCGCGATCATATCGGCGGGATTTTCGGCGCGGACGGCGCGCACGTTTACCCGAACGCGCGCTACACGATGAGCGCGGCGGAATGGCAGTACTGGGCAGGCGATGCCAATTATGACGCAATTGTGGCGCGCATGGGTGAAGAGGGCGCAAACCGCGTGCGCGCCATCCTGCGCAAGGTGCAGGAGCACACCGACCTGCTGACGCACGACGGCGAAATCCTGCCCGGCGTGCGGGTGCTTTCTGTGCCTGGGCATACCATCGGGCAGCTTGCGGTCGTGGTGGAGTCTCAGGGAGAAATGCTGATTCACATGGCAGACGCCGCACACCACCCGGTGCAGCTCATCTTTCCGGACTGGACAACCTCGTTTGACTCGCACCCGGAACAGTCCCCAGCGGCGCGGCGGAAGGTCATGGCCATGGTCGGCGAAACCGGCTGGATCATGGCGTATCACTTCCCGTTTCCAGCGCTTGGCAGGCTGGTGGGCGGCGTGTGGCAGGGCGTGCAGAGCGTACAGGGGAATTGAGCGTGGGGCCGTTCGCCCCGGCCCCCTCTGGCGAACGCCTGGCTGGGAGAGGAGGGAAGTGGTTACCTGAAGCCCCTTCCCGGTACAGCAGCAGGATGGGCATGGCGGGGTGCCGCGCTTTCAACCTGCATCACTGCCAGGCACCGCGTTTGCGCCGCCTGCTTTGCGCCCCATCACCCGGATCTGCGCCACACGCATACCGTCCATCGCCTCGACCTTGAGCAGGTAATCGCAGAACTCAACCGCGTCCCCCACCACCGGCATACGCTCCAGTTTTTCGCTGAAGTAGCCGCCGAGCGTGGTCGAATAGGCTTCTTCGTCAAGCTCGCCGAAGCGCTCTTCGGCGGTGCTGATGCTGGTCATGCCGTCCAGGATGTCGTGCGCGGCGGGGTTCTGGGCTTCCTCAAATTCGTCTGCCACCTCGCCGACCAGCTCTTCCAGAATATCTTCCATCGTGGCGATGCCGGCCATGCCGCCGTATTCATCCAGGACGATGACGAGATGCGTCTTCTTCTGGCGCATACGCTCCAGAACTTTATCAACGCTGAGGGTTTGGGGGACGGCGAGCGGTTCACGCATGATGTGGCGCACACTGAAGCCTGCGCCCTGCGCTTCCACCACTTCGGGATGGTCGATCAGCAGGTCCAGCAGGTCTTTGGTGTAGAACATCCCGGCAATGTTATCAATGGACTCTTCGTAAACCGGGTAGCGCGAGTGGTGCTGTGTGCGCACGCGCTGCATGAGGTCTTCCAGCGTAATGCTGACCGGGATGGCATCGACCTCCACGCGCGGCTGCATCACCTCGGCGACGCTGATCTCTGCAAAGTCAAACACGCGGCGCAGCAGTTGTTCCTCACTGGCCAGCAGCACCCCGGCCTGGCGGCTGGATTCGATGAGCATGACGAGTTCTTCTGACGAGTGTACCTGCGCGTGCCCGCCCGCCGGTTGAAACCCCAGCAGGCGCACCACGCCATTGCCGATGGTGTTCATCACATAGATGATGGGACGAAAGACCCGCAGGAACAGGCGTGCCGGGCGCGAGACGAGTACCGAGGTGGCCTCTGGCCGCTGAAGCGCGATGGATTTGGGCGCAAGCTCGCCAAAAACGATGTGGAGCATGGTCACCAGCGAAAACGCCAGCGCAAAGGTGATGGTGTGGCCGACGGTTTCGACGGCTTCTGGCGGCAGCAGCACGTGCAGCAGCGGTTCAAACAGGTGGGCGATGGCGGGTTCGCCGATCCAGCCCAGCCCCAGGCTGGCGAG
>CAZQIJ010000443.1:0-4153 GCA_964592955.1 uncultured Anaerolineaceae bacterium | reverse complement strand
TTAGCAGCACTGGGCACCGCGGCAGTCCCCGCGCTGATTGCGGCGCTGAACATGGCAGACACGCGCACATCCTGGGCGGCCATCGCTGTGCTGGGGATGATCGCAGATCCGCGTGCCTATGAACCTGTAGCGGCCCTGCTGCGCTCTGCCAATGCGATGCTCAGCGCTGCCGCCGTCAACGCCGTTGTGAACTTCAAAGACCGGGATCCCGCAGCGGCCCTGATTGATGCCTTTCCAGAAGCCGGTATCATGACGCAGCAGAATATCGTGCTCGCGCTGCAGCAGTTGGGCGACACGCGCGCCGCGCCTATGCTGCTTCAACAGCTTCCTCAGGCAGAATCGCACGTGATGCGCTGCGCGATTCTGAAGGCTTTGGCTGAACTGGGCAGCCCGAACATGATTCCGGCCATCGAACCCTACATTGACGATGCCAATCACCATGTGCGCGACTGGGCAGCGCTGGCCGTAGCCAGGCTGAACGCCAGGCGCGCCACGTCAGACAGCTTGTGACGCGCGGCTGCCGCCAAGCGGCTTTCTGGCGGGCGAAAACCCTCTGCTGTAACTGGACTACGTTTCGGGCTGCTGGCACACGTTACAAACGCCATAGATGGCCATGTGATCAATGCGCGTCTCAAAGCCGTAGTCTGTGCGAATGCGGGCGCGCAGGTCTTTAAACAGATCATCGGCAACGTCAGTCATCTTCCCGCATTTCAGGCAAACGAGGTGATGATGTGGCGGTGTGGTGATCATCTGGTAGACGATACCGGCCTCTGCCAGGTCCGTCTGGGCGACGATCCCAAGCTCCTTCAGCCGCTGGACAATGCGGTAGATTGTTGGTTCCGGGAGTACGTCATGTGGGGCGGTGGCCGCCGCCTGCTGCCGGATCTCATCGATGGTCATGTGCGCATGCGTTGCACACAACGCCCTGATGACCAACTGGCGCTGCGGCGTAACACGTTCACCCCGGCTGCGCAGGGCGGTCAGGATGGACTCGCAGCGACGCTGAATCTCCTCGTCTTCCAGGTTTGCATACGTCATCATTCCGCCTCCGTGATCAGCGAGCGTGGTCTTTCTAGCCCATGCGCTTTCATGTCTCTACGCCACATCATTCCGCCTCCGTGACGAGCGAACGTGGTCTTTCTAACCCATGCGCTTTCATCAGCGCAGCCTGCGCCATGATCTCACGCGGGGGGCCGTCTGCCATAATGCGCCCCTGGTCGAGCACCACCACACGATCGCACACCTCAAGAATCAATTCCAGGTCATGAGACGCAATACAGCAGGTGTGCGGCACCGCGCGCAGAAAATCAATGAAGCGGCGGCGCGCGCGGCTATCCAGGTTAGCATCCGGTTCATCATACAACACAAGCTGGGGTTCCATAGCCCATACCCCAGCGATGGCGACCATACGCTTTTCGCCGCCGGAGAGGTGATGTGGGGCACGCTCAGCGAGGTGTCCGGTGGCGGTCAGCGCAAGCGCACTGTCTACGCGCGCGCGCGTGGCCTGTGCGTCCAGGCCAAGATTGAGCGGGCCAAACGCCACATCGTCTCGCACCGTTGGCGAAAACAACTGGTCGGCTGGATTCTGAAACACGAGGCCAATTTCCGGGTGGAACTTACCGGCATGCACAGGCCGTCCGCACAGGGTAATTGTACCGCCGGACGGTTTGATTAGCCCAGTCAGGGCCAGGAACAGCGATGTCTTGCCTGCCCCATTCGGACCAATGATCCCTACACGTTCGCCCCGATGAACCGTAAGCGCCACGTTCTGGAGGACAGGCGGGCACCGGGGATAGGCAACGGTGAGGTGATCCACGTCCAGAATCACATCCTGTGTGGGGGCAGCGGGTGATGGCCCCGCATCCTGATGCAGCGCGTAACCGCGCAGCTTCATGGCCTGGAAGACCCGTTCGGATTGTTCATAACTGCGTACCAGCAGCGTACCAACCAGGTTGGCCAGATGCGCGGCCCCCAGGCGTGTGAAGCGCGTCAGCGTAAACCCGCGCAGCAGCATGGCATTCTGCATCTGCCCCAGCATCTCTGCCATTTCAAAGAGATAGCGCAGTGTAAGCAGCAGCATGTCCGTAAGCAGCGCCGGGATGCCAAAGGTGCGCAGCGTTCTGGTGGTCGTGACCACCGGTGTCGTGCCGAACAGGATCAGCGAAAGGGTCAGGATTGCGATGAAACGCCCGACCAGCAGCAGCATGTATTCCAGGCCTTCGGCACGTAGGGCCAACGGGCCCATGCGCCACAACACCGTCTGGCCGACAAACAGGGGCAGCACAACCACCAGCACAAGCAGAAACAGACCCGGGTAGCGCAGGCGAGACACCAGAAACGTGACCGGTAAGCGCGAAACGGCGTAGAGCAGCGCCGCGATGCTGAGCATGACCGGGATCAGCGCCACATCGCGCACCAGCGAAAACAGCAGCATAAGGGCCAGCAGCGCCGCGAATTTGGCTCTGGGATCCGCGCGATGCAGGGGCGAGTTCAGATGTGCATATTCGTCAATGTACAGACGCATGACCCGTAACCATTTCGGGCCGCACGCGCAGCAGGAACAGCACCAGCATCGCGGTCAGCGTCCCTTCGATGACTGCCAGCGGCACATGGGCCAGCGTTAGGGCGGCGATGGCATCGCGTTCGACATTCGCATCAAGAAAGGCGGGGATGGTCCCTATGAGCACCACAAACGCGATAAGTGCCGCCGCGACCAGCCCCACAAACCCGGCGAAAAACGCGAATGCCGTGGTTGGCAGCCGCCCATGCAAACCCAATCGCCGCTGCAGAAGGACGATCTGATACGCAAGGATGGCGGGAAGACCCATCATCGCGGCGTTTACGCCCAGCGTGGTCAGGCCGCCGTGCTGGAACATGACCGCCTGCAAGAACAATCCCACGAGTATGGCCGGAAAGGCATACCAGCCCAGCACCGCCCCCATGAGTCCATTGAGGACAAGATGAACGCTGGTGGGCGGCACCGGGATGTGTACCCAGGAAGCGACAAAAAACGCGGCTGTGAGCAGAGCGGCTTTGGGCATTTCTGCTTCCGGGTCAGGCAGCGCCGCAACGTTGCGCAGCGAAACCCAGGTCAGCACACCGGTCGCCAGGTACCCCCCTACAAGCACTTCTGGCGGAAGGAGTCCGTCTGGAATATGCACAGCGCTACCCTTCCCTTTGGATGTTTTGGATGTAATGAACAGACCCTGCGCGCCGTTCGCGGCGCTGAACGAAATAGAGCGCGGTGCCCATACTGCCCCAGAGAATGCTGAGCGCCATCACGATAACCTGCACAGGTGTGAAGGCTGTGCCAGCGCTGCCAGGCGCGGCTTCTGTGACACCCGAAGCGACGCCTTCTCCTGTGATGACAATGTCCCCACGCACTTCAAACACGGCATCGCCGGAAATCACAATCGGCTGTCCTTCTGGCAGCAGCAGCGGCGCGGCGTCCTGTGTCATGGCATCGCCCACAACCGGAGCCATCGCAGCAGCCAGGGGCAAATGCAGCAGCCCTCCGTGCCCCGCCAACCGCACCTGAACATCCCAAGTTCCCTCCTGGGTGTAATCCGGCGTAAAGCGGTAGACACCGTCGTCCCCGGTGAAACCGGTCGCCCAGGGTGTGACGAAATCTGCCGGGGAAAAGACGGCTACCTGTGCCCCAGCCAGCACGTCACCCGTATCATAGCGCGCGGTAACGGTGACTTCGCCGGTCTCTGGGTTAATGGTATGGGTAATCGAAACGCCATGCGCGAATGCCGGAAACGCGCCCAACAGCACACTTACGCTTACGACGAGCATCACCAGCGCCTTCGACACCGGCATACAGCCTCCTGCTGTGTTTCTACGATGGATCATGATGCGTAATGGCAGTGGCCCTCGCCAGTGTGGCCGAGGGTGGGCAGAATGTCTTCAATCATCTGAAACTGTTCAGGTGTGAGCCGTGCTGCAAGCGCGCTGAAGGTTACGTCCACCTGGCCATTGTCTGCCAGACCGGCGAAAGGTTCAAAACCAGGGGCAAGGGTATTCAGTGCGTCGTCCTGGGGCAGGCTGCTGTCCCCAAAGAGATGGTCAAAGTGGAAGGTCATCTCGATTTCACCCGTGCCGCCCTCCGGTACCACGCCTTTGCGCGTATCCCCGATGAACGCACCACAAC
>CAZQIJ010000442.1:0-4154 GCA_964592955.1 uncultured Anaerolineaceae bacterium | reverse complement strand
TGGGAAGATCGAGCAGGCCACCCGTTCGCATCGACGCATAATCGGCCCCGAACTGAGGATCGACCTGGGCAAATACTGTTTCGGCTTTCGTGGCAAATTCATCAAGGCTTTCATAGGGTTGCAGCGGCGCGCGGCCTTCGGGGTCAACAGCGATGTCCCAGGGGCGCAGCGTCTCTACCCCCAGCCTGGCCCGCTGGCGTTCATTGATGCGCTGTGCCAGCGGCACAATCACCTGTTCGATGGCGCGGTGGAAGGTGTGGCAGTCGTCTGGGGTGTAATCGAAGCGCTGGCGCGCCTTCCAGGCATAATCCAGATAGCGGCTGAAACCGGCATTGGCTGCTTTCTTGCGGCGGACTTCGAACAACTCTACCCACACGGCATTAATCGCAGCGCGATCCTCCAGGACGCGGTTCATGGACATGCGCCACACCGCTTCGCGTGTCTCCCGGTTCTGATCTTCCAGCAGTTTCGAAGCCTGGATGAGCGTCAGCTCTTCACCTGCCCAGACAATGGTTTGCGCTCCGGTGATGCGGGCATACTGAAGTCCCAGTTCCTGTTCGCGCGTGTCCAGGGGCAGATTTTCGCTGCGGAAGATTTCGATTTCGGTACGCATCTTTTTCAACGGTAGTTCGAAATTATGCGGTACCAGGCCGCTGGCGACCAACTTCTGTTGAAGTGCGTTGTCTGCTTCCTTCATTGGCGGGTAAATGTCGCGGTTCAGCGCTTTGAGGTGCGCTTCGGCCTCGGCATCGGCGGTGTTCTGCGTAACCGCTACCCTGGCGCGTGAGAAGATCTCAGCCAATACCGCGGCGACCTGTGTCCAGTCGGCCAACCAGGTATGCACATTGTCCGCGTCCAGGTGGCGCGCGAGCAAGGCCTGGTAATGCGGCGCAAATTCGCTCCAGTCCCACGATCTGCGCTCGTCCACACGAGTCGGGAGTTCTATAAGCATAATGAATAACCCCTTTTCATGAGTACTCTGGTTTTTCGGACGGTTGTTAAGTGTAGCGCATTTTGTTTTATGTGGCATTAAAGCGGCGGCTGCCAAAGAACACCAGTACCACACTGATGAGATAGAGCACCAGTAACGGGGCCATCACCAGAAACATGTTCACGGGGTCTACGGTTGGGGTGATCAGCGCCGAAGCCGCCGCTGCCCCCACCACCGCGATACGCCAGTTGCGAATGAGCGGGCCGGGTGTGACCTGGCCGAGGAGCGAGAGGACAAAGAAGATCAGCGGTGTTTGGAAGGCCGCACCCATCCAGAACAGCAGGGCGGTGATGAACCCTACATAGGCGTCCGAAGTCCATTCGACCTGAAAGATGTTCGTATAAAAATTCGCGAGAAAATCCAGCGCGGGCGGAATCAGGACGAACCATGCGAAGGATACGCCGATCAGAAACAGCGCCGTGATGGCTGGCAGCGCCGTAAGCAGGATGCGGCGTTCCTTGCGCGTTAGGCCGGGAATAATAAACATCAGCAACTGATATGTGATGACCGGCATGGCCAGGATCGCGCCCAGCAGCAGCGATACCCGCAGGTAAGAAATCAGCGCCTCGGTCGGATCAAGCACATTGATGTTATCTGGCCCCACGATGGCGCGGTAGGGTCCCAGCAGGTAGAGGAACGTCTGTTCTGTGATGACCAGCGCCAGCAGCACCCCGGCGATCAGTGCCAGCACTGCGCGGGTTAAGCGGGTGCGCAGCTCTGCCAGGTGTTCCCACAGGCTCATTCGCAGTTCCTGGCCATCATCCACCATCTCCTGTGCAGGTGGTGGGATTCGTTTTGCCTGCTGTGGTGGCGTTGTCACGCTGGCTGCTCCTTGCTTGTGCGTCTATTTGTGCGTCCAGGTGCCGAAATCCGCGCGGCTTTCGCTGTCGCTGCCGGTCTCGTCGCTGGTGGTGGGGGTAGGCGTGGGTGGGGTTGGCGGAAGCGCTGTTTCCGGCACCTGGGAGGAAACTGTCCCGTTAGCAGGTACCGCAGAAGGCACCGCGCTGCGGGCTGCGGTATCGCGGGCGGCGCGCCTGATCTGGTCCCCCACTGTCTCGATTTCCTGGCGGGATTCCTGAAGGGTCTTCTGCGCTTCGGCGCGCACATCGCGGACTTCCTTCATCACGTCTTCCACGGGGCGCGTCACCGGCTTGATGGCATCCTCAATCATCCGGTTCAGCGTGCGGCGTGTAGGGATTTCGCGGGGCACCTTCACATCCAGCCCGGCTTCATCGATCTCGCGCTGCACAACCACCATCAAATCCGCCCAGATGGTGCGGAGTTTGGCCGTCCACTGGCCCAGGTAATAGGCCCAGCGAATCATCCGCTGTGGCCCGGCCACAATCAGCGCGATCAGCAGCAGCAGAACGAGTTCAGGAGCCCCAACCCCAAGAATGTTCATGGTTAATCAATCCTCATCCTTCACGACCACCGAGGCCGCGATGCGTTTGAGCATGACTTTGTCATCTGCCAGCGCGCCCAGAACGCCGTTGACGAAGCGTGGCG
Organism: uncultured Anaerolineaceae bacterium; assembly: GCA_964592955.1. GTDB lineage: Bacteria > Chloroflexota > Anaerolineae > Aggregatilineales > Phototrophicaceae > CAZQIJ01. The sequence goes on along the minus strand of CAZQIJ010000442.1, from coordinate 1,657 downwards.
AATTATCGGCACCGAACAGCTTCGCCAGTTCAACCGCCTCATCGATTGCCACGCCTACAGGAATATCTGCCTGAACGGCGAACTCGAAGGCTGCCAACCTGAGGATGTTGCGATCAACAATCGCGACCTGATCCAACGGCCATTCCAGCGCGTATTGCTGAATAATTGCATCGAGTTGGCGGCGGTTATCCATGACCCCTGTAACAAGACGGTTCAGGTAATTCAGCGTGCGGCGTGTTGGCGTTTCGGTAAGGTTAGTGAGCTGTGAATTAATGACCTCACCATACGCATGCCCGGTGCTGTCTGTTTCATAAAGGATCTGCAGCGCGAGCCTGCGTGCCAGGCTGCGTTCATTCGTCGTTTCCGGGTGCGGGAGGATCTCACTGGTGACTTCGTCACCAGGAAAGATCTCCGGCATTTCTCCGTCGGCTTGTTTCAAGGGTACGTTCCTCATCCAGTAAAGTGTATTGTTTCGTCCGAATTATCGCCTTAGTGTACAGGAAACAGTCAGCTTTGGCTACGCCAAGCCAGCAGGGTAATCGCCTGGAGCCTGAGCGAGAAAGCGATTGCGGCAGGCGTGCCCGTAGGGTGGCGCGCTAAACGTGTGGGAAGAGCGCAACAACGGGAAGCGGGCTGCATGGCCTTAAATGCAAGTGACGATTCTGGCGCTGTCGTGCCAGAAATGGCAGGACTGGCCTGCATTCCCATAAATGCAAGGCACGCTGGCAGAAGCCGCCCGTGCTTCTGGTAAGTGGACTGTGTTATAATCATTCATGCTCGTAGTGTAAGGTGAGAAGGACCCTGAGATGCCTGGTCTTCCTGAATTGCTGATTATTCTGGTGATTGTGCTTCTGCTGTTTGGTGTCGGCAGATTGTCGCGCATTGGAGGCGAAATGGGCAGCGCCATCGCCAACTTCCGGCGCGGCATGAACGACGGTGTTGACCCAGAGAAGAAGAACGACGGTCCGGTTAGCTAGGACGCCAATCCGCTATGCCGCTCGCGTGCCGCTCTGCTGACCTGGCCGCAGCCCACCATACCGCTTGGTAGAAGTGCCAGCGTCAACAGAACCAGTTTGGCGGCGCAGCGGCTGCCGCTTTACTTGCGCCTGGTTTCGCGCTCCAGGTGAATGGCGAGTTTGTGCTGCACCCCTGCCGGGACCTTGAGGTTATAGGTTAGAATCCGCTTATTGCACGCGGCAATATCTGCGCGCAGTTTTTCTGTCACTTCTCCCTGGCGTACTGCATGCTGGATCCGGTCAATCAGTTTGCCGCGCAGCACATCCAGTTCGCGCCCTTCAGAAATCCAGTCCGGTTCAAGGTCGTTTTCCTTCAGTATCCGGTGTGCCATGCGCATTTCGCCGGGGGTGTAGGGATTCTCACTAAGGTTCAACGGCTTGCCAGCTCCGGGAAGTGTTTCCGGTTTTGTGACTTCGGTCAACCGTTTGAGCTGCTCATCGATGATGCTCCGCCAATCGACCATAAGGATGCCACCTTTCATACAACACGACACTTCAGAGGTTGTTCTGGGAATTGTGCTGATTTTCACACAGATTCGCCCATGAGTCAACCAAGGTATCTGAGCGTTAGTGACAGTGTCCGGTATGCCCTGTGGACGGCTGCCAGCCTGTCCGCAGGCAGTACCTATGCCCTATACTGG
>CAZQIJ010000441.1:0-4156 GCA_964592955.1 uncultured Anaerolineaceae bacterium | reverse complement strand
GATCTGGAGCGAGATGGCGGTCAGCGCAGTGGTTAAGGGTCTGGAGCGCGAAGAAACCTTCGAGTACCCACAGTTTGCCGTCCGCGAAGCGATTGTGAACGCGGTGTGCCATCGCGATTACCGCCTGAAGGGGCGCAGAATCGAAATTCGTATGTATTCCGACCGGCTGGAGGTGATCTCTCCTGGCGGACTGCCAGGGTTCATCACGGTTGAAAATATCAAGGATGAGCACTTCAGCCGCAACCCACGCCTTGTGAACGGCCTGTTTCAGTGGGGGTACATCGAAGAGTTGGGCCTGGGGATTGATCGTATGATGGAGGTGATGCAGCAGGCTGGCCACAAACCGCCGTTCTTCGATGCGCGCCCCTACAGCTTCGCAGTAACACTGTATAATGCACGTGAGAAGCAGAGCGCGCCGGAATGGACGCGCAACACAAACTACAGGCAGGCGCGCGCGCTTCAGTATATTCGCGATCACGGTTCCATTACCAACCGTGAGTACCGCACCTTGTGCGCCGGGGTCTCTGCAGAAACCCTGCGCCTTGACCTGGCGGACATGGTAGAAAAAGGCATCATTCTTAAGGTGGGTTCCAAGAAAGGCACCTACTACATCCTGAAATAAACGGCGCACCGGTCCTGCGGGATTAGGGATGTAAATGACACTTTTCGTACATAAAATGCCGGGCATCGCACGAACAAGACTGGGCTGAACACAAAAGGGCACGTGGGTACATGAGTCCATTGATTCTTACCGTAACACTGGGGGTCATCCTGGGGCACGGGCTGGTGATGGCCTATGCCGTCATCAGGGAGCGCCCCAAACGCGTGACACTGTTAGGGCTTCTGGGCCTGTCGCTGATTTCCCTGCTCGTGTGCGCGGCCTACCTGCTCCCCACAGACTGGCAGGCTGTGGGCAAGTTCACGCGCGGCTACTTTGTGGTACTGCTTTCTGCCGCACTGCTCAGCGGATTTGGCATGCTCGTCATCACCGATATCGCTTCCAATACCCAAGCACGTCTCTCTCGTCTGTGGATCGGGGCATCGGCGATATGGGGTTTGCTGCTGGTGGTGGCCGGACTTCTGAGCGGAAGCATTGCTACGGGTTCCCCTGGTTGGCTGCTGCGCCTCACTTCTGCGCCGGATCTGACCGCCATCGTTACGGCGCTCGGACTGCTTTTCAACAGCGTGATTCTTTTGGGGATCGCGTTCTACATCTTCTATGAGGCCGTGCTTCCCGAAGTTGCCAACCGCGCCCTCTACTGGGTATTGAACAGCGGATTGCTGACGATGGGCATTATCCTGATCACCAGTGGAACAGAGTCCCTGGCCGCGCTGGGGATGACAACGCTGCTCCTTTCGATCACCGGTGTCACCTATGCCCTTTCCACGCATCGCGTGTTCGATATTCGGGGTGGCCTCAGCCGTTCGCTTACGTCGCTGATGCTGCTGGTGATCACGGGTGTTGTGATCTTCATGTCACTCTATGCGGTGACAGGGGTTGACCTTCAGGCCGACCCGGACGGCATCGTGATTATTGCCCTCCTCGCTGTGCTGATTACGCTGCTCTATGTGCCTGTTCGCCAGATTCTTGAACTGCTTTTCGGGCGCATCATTGAAGTGAACACAGTGGACCCGGCGCACATCACGCGCGAATTCAGCCAGCAGGTCACCCAGGCCGCCGAGCTTTCCGGGTTGGCACACATTGCTGCCACCACGCTCAACCGTGTTATGGGGCTGCGCCGTTCTGGGTTAATGCTGGTCAACAGTACCGACGATGCGCAAATGGAACTGCTGGTGATGCCCGGCGGCAGTTTCAGTGCAGATATGAAGGGAGTCACGGTTGCCATTCCTCTGAATACGAGGATGTACCGTTTGCTGGCGGCAGAGCACCGCGCCATTACCCAGTTTGATATCGAGTTCAACCCGCTCTTCCGTGATGTTCCCGAAAAGACCCGCAAGTTCTTTGTTGATCTGCACATGAATGCTTACGCGCCGATCATCGTGGATCAGGTCATGATCGGGCTGCTGGTGTGTGGTCCCAAGCTTAACGATACCGCCTATGCATCGCAGGACCTCGAACTGCTGACCACACTGGCACAGCAGACCGGGTTCGCGCTGCGCAATGCCCGCTTTGTCGCGGATCTGCGCCATCTTAATGCCAGTATGCGGTCGCTTAACCGGGGGCTGGAAGAGGCGAACCGCGAGTTGGAGCGGCTGGACTCTGTTAAAAGCGATTTTGTGACCATTGCCAGCCACGAGCTGCGCACGCCGCTGGCTCAGATTCGCGGGTATACCGACATTGTGGACGCGCTTAACGAGCAGGGGATGCTGGACCAGGAGCAGACGACGGGGTTGGTCGCTAACCTGCGTAAAGCCACCGAGCGTATGGAAGAACTGATCTCGGCTATGCTGGATGTCAGCCAGCTCGACGTTAACGCGATGGATCTGCGCTTTGCCCGCACCCTGCCGGAAACCGCGCTGAAGATGGCCATCGAACCGCTGACTGATCCCATCAAGCAGCGCAAGCTCACCCTGTCGGCGCGCGGCCTGCGTGGTCTGCCCTACATTCATGCGGACCTGCAGCGTCTCGTTCAGGCTTTCCGCAACATTGTCGTGAATGCCATCAAGTTCACACCCGATGGCGGGCGAATCGAGATTACTGCCTCACTGCAACCGGCCAAGCAGGAAGGCGATGAAGATCACATCCTGGTGACGATTTCGGACACCGGTGTAGGGATCGACCCTGCCAACCTGGATCTCGTATTCAAGAAGTTCTTTCGCACATATGACCCTTCGCTGCACTCCACCGGCACCTACAAATTCCTGGGCGCGGGGCCTGGGCTGGGCCTCACCATTGCCAAAGGGGTTATTGAGGGGCATGGCGGCAAGCTGTGGGCAGAAAGCCCCGGTCACAGCCTTACGAATCCACCCGGCACCACGTTCTTTGTGCTGCTGCCTGTAAACCCGCCAGCGGATGTGCGCCGCGTGGTCACTTTTGAGACCAACATGGGCAAACCACCGCTGCCCATGCGGCCAGACGCGAAATCTGCAACGGATGTCTTCCCAGTGGTCAACAACCAGGCGCAGTCGTGAGCCGCTTCAGGTGCGCGTAAACCCCTCCGCATGGAACCCGCGCCAGGGGAAAACCCCTGGCGTGAGCGCCGCTGCGCCTGCCTGTCAGACCTGGGCGTAGAGACGCCCGCCGAATTCGTTCACCAGTTCGTTGTCCAGTTCATCGGCATAGGTGGCCACCATCGTGATGATATGGTTGGCCTCTGTCGCGTCCATACCTTCCAGCAGCCGTTCCGAAAAAATGTAGACCACGTCATAATAAACACCAATGGAGGCATTCGTAAGCTGTAGGTTCAGTTCCAGCAAACGCCGGTAGAGCTGCAAAAGGCCAGTGCCGGGCAGGTGAATGATGGGTGACAGCACCTGAAAATAGCCCCGGTCATTGTGCTGTGTCACGTAGATTTCGATGACGGCAGACCCGCGCTGAAAGCTCCACCCATAGCCCTGATCCGTCTTCAGTTTGGCCTGTTTCGGGTCGATGTTGATTGCCATCAGAATCTTTTCCACGGTGACGGCGTAATCCTGAAGGGTTTTGATGCCCGGTTTGCTCTGTTGTTGTGGCTGCCTACGGAATAACATGTCCCAGACCCCATCTGCATACATGATCGAAGATGACTTCATTATAGCCGATTTGTTTACTGTTTACTGGGAGTTTTCGAGAAATGTCATGGCCGGGGTTGTGAAGAACGTCACATGCAGGCGGTTCTGTGCAACCTTAACCACTATTACACGTAAATCTTGTAACACTTGTTCAGCAATGGTGACACCAATGTGAGGAATAACACGCAATGGAAACACTTGTCGAAGTGCGGGGACTCAAGAAAACATTCAGGCGCAGCGATGGCACAGAAGTGCATGCGGTCAAAGGCATTGACCTCGACATTTATCGCGGTGAGATATTCGGCCTCCTGGGGCCAAACGGTGCGGGCAAAACAACCACCATCTCCATGATCAGTGGTCTGCTGACGCCCTCTGCTGGCGAAGGTAAAATTGGCGGCCACTCCATCACACGGGCCTCGATGGATGCCAAACGGTTGCTGGGAATTGTGCCTCAGGATATCGCGCTCTACCCCACCCTCAGCGC
>CAZQIJ010000440.1:0-4157 GCA_964592955.1 uncultured Anaerolineaceae bacterium | reverse complement strand
GTACACCGCATGGCGCAGGCGCGATCTGCGCGGGCTGGTCTTCCTGGGCGCGGCGATGCTCGGCCTATGGCTGCTGCTGGCCGGATGGTGGTACGCCCGCAACCTCACGCTGTATGGCGAGCTGTTCGGTACCCAAACGATGCTGGCCATTTTTGGCACGCGCCCCGCGCCGCCCCTGCGCGACCTGCTGCACGAGCTGCGCTCCCTCACCATCAGCGCGTGGGGATTGTTCGGCTGGTTCAGTGTGTTCACCATCCCGGCCTACTATGTGGTGGTCGATGCGCTGCTGGCGCTGGCGGCGGTTGGGCTTGTCGCCCGTATGGCGCGGCGGCAGTTTCCGGCGGCGGCGCTGCTGCTGCTGCTGACGTTCGCCCTCGGCTTCGGCGCGCTCATCGCCTGGACGCTTCAGACCACCGGCACCCAGGGGCGGCTGCTGTTCCCCTTCATCGCGGCGGCGTGCCCGCTGCTGGCATCAGGACTGGTCTATCTGCGTGTGCCGCCCCGGCTGCTGCTCGTTCCGCTGGGGGGATTCGCGCTGGCAGTTCCCTTCATTACGCTTATGCCTGCCTATGCCCCGCCGTCGCGCGTCGCCGCCGCAACCGGCACCCCGCTTAACGTCAGTTTCGAAACCGTGACCCTCACCGCCCTGGAAACGCCTTTCGGCTGCTACGTTCCAGGTGACCGCGTGCCCGTCTCGCTCTACTGGACGGTGAGCGCGCCCATGCAGCGCGATTACAGCCTGTTTCTGCACATCCTGAACCCAGCGGATGAAGTCATCGCCAGGGTGGATAGCTATCCCGGATGGGGCAGCGTGGCCGCCAGCCGCTGGCCGCCCGGCCTGTACCGCGACGATTACCGCGTGCTGCTGCCCGCAGACCTTGCCGCTGGGGCGGCGCTGCGCCTGCGCGTTGGCTTCTGGAACTATGCGACCGGCGACTACCTCACCCCGCAGGATGCAGCCGGCGCGCCGCTGTTCAGCGTCATCGTCCCGGCCGGCGGCCTGGATGCCTCAGCCACGCCACCGCCAGACCAGGGCTTCACACCGCTGCCGCAGCACACCACCTTCGGCGGCACCTTTGCCCTTCGCGGCTACCGGCTGGACGGCGCGCAGTTGGCGCTGCTGTGGGAGTCGCTTGCACCCGCCAGCGAGGATTTTACCATCATGGCGCTGGCGCTGGCCCAACCGTACCAGGTGGGTGGCGAAAACCGTATCGTCGCCCAGGGGGACGCGGTGCCGGATGTGCCCACACGCTGCTGGCGCACAGGCGCGCGCTACGTCACGCGGCACAGCCTCAGCGCGTCCGAAAGCGGCAGCTTCCCGCTGTATGTCGGCTGGTACAGCACACAGCAGCCGCTGCGCCTCACCGTCAGCCCACCCGCGCCAGACGAAGCCTATTTCCTCACCACGCTGGCCGCGCCCTGACCTGCACCCGCCATCCCCCCCCTGTGATGTCCTGCTGCCCGAATCACGCTATCATTAAGGGAGCAATCTCAGCGACCAGCAGCCGTGTTTCATGAGGTGAGTCCCATGACTGATCTGTTCCTGTCCTATTCCCGCGCCGATTCCGAGTTCGTCCAGCAGCTTGTCACCGGGCTGACCGCCGTCCCGCTCGATGTGTGGGTCGATACCGAAGACATCCCCTACAGCGTGGACTGGTGGCAGCGCATCTGCAAGGGCATAGACGAAGCCAACAATGTCGTGATCGTCCTCACCGAAGACTGGCTCGCGTCTGAAGTGTGCCACGCCGAATATGAATATGCGCGCAGCCGCAATAAGCGCGTGATCCCGGTGCTGGTGCATCCGTTTGATGAAGCCGTGCGCGCCGCGAAGCTGGCCGAACGCCGCTGGGAACGTGCAGACAAACTGCTGGCCGAGGAGCAGTGGGTATACCTGCGCCGCCTCAACTGGATCAACTTTGCGACGGCTCCTTTCGCCACACGGCTGATGCAGCTCGTCAGCACTGCCCGCGAAGACATCGCCCACAAAGACCGCCACACCGAACTGCTGAACCGCGCCTTGCAGTGGCAGGAGCGCAAAGACCCGGCCTACCTGCTGACCGGGGCGGCGCTGCGCGATGCCGAACACTGGCAGGCCGCAGCTTCGGGCAAAGTCCCCGCCCCTGTGCCGCTCCACCAAGACTACATCGCCGCCAGCACCGCCGCGCAGCAGAAACGCCAGCGCCGCACCGTCCAGGTGAGCGCGGCAGGTGCCCTGCTGGCGCTCGTACTGGTGGGGCTGGCCGTCTTCGCTTTTCGCCGCGCCAGCGAGGAATCCGCGAACCGCGCCGTGCTCAACGCCGCCGGGCAGTCACAAATCGCGCTCGAATCCGGCAGCGCCGAGACCGCCGCGCTGCTGGCCGTCCGCGCCCTGCGCAGCGGTTATGACGCCAGCGCAGATGCCGCGCTCACCCGTGCGGGGCAGGAACTTAGCACCGTCGCGTTTTACGAAGCCGCAGAGGTGCATTTCTCGCCAGACGGCGAGCTGGCACTCGTCGCTGGTCGGGTTGTGCGCTGGCGTACCGGCGAAGTGGTGCTGGATCTGGGCAGCGCCTCGCGCCATGTCTTCACGCCGCACGGGGGCTTGATCGTGGTGAGCGGCCCGTCCACGATCCGCGTCTTCGACCCGGCCATGCAGCCGGTCACAGAGTTCACCGGCGATTCCGACCGCGTGATCCGGCTGGCGCTGCTGGGCGATAACGTCTTCGCTACCGGCAACGCGCAGTCCGCGCTCTACGATCCGGCGACGGGCACACTGCTGCGCGCCTGGCCCGCGCGCTGGAATGCCGCCGTCTCGCCGGATGGCCAGCGCGCCATCCTCTACCCCGAAACGCCGCTGGAAGCCTTCACGCCCACGCCGTTTCCCACTGCGCCGCTCGACCCCACCTATGCGGCGATTATGGCACCGGTGCAAACCGCCAACGCCCCCAGGCGCAGCCAGACCGAGACTGCTGCCGCGCTTCAGCCTGACCTGGCCACGCAGCAGGCCGCCCCCCTCATGACGTTAGCGGCGCTGCAAAGGATGATAGGCGGCACGCAGCCGACACCGTCCTTTAACGCAAACAGCGCGCCGCCGCTGCCGCTTATCGACACGCGCACGGGCGAGACGCTGGCCGAGCTGCTGCTCAACAATGCCGCGCTGGAGTCGGTTTACTTCGCCCCGGATGGCGACACCGTCCTGGCTGGCTATGTCGATGGCACACCAGAGGCCACCGCCGCGTTATGGTCGCTGGCGACAGGCGAACGGCTGCGGCTGTTCCCGGCGGCCAGCCCTGGCGGGGTGTTCCGCGCGCTGTTCTCCCCGGACGGCAGCCGCATCCTGACGATGGGCTACGATCAGCGTACCCTGCTGTGGGATGCCCAGGCCGCCGAACCGCTGGCCGAATTTCGCGTTAGCATCACCAAATTCACCTTCACGCCGGATGGCTGCTGCGTGATCGGCTACGAAGGCGGCGGCGCGGTGAGCCGCTGGAATGCCGCCGATGGATCCCTGATGCAGACCTACGGCACCAGCGCCCACCGCCCATCAAATTTCGACATCTCGCCGGATGGCCGGTGGGTCGCGGTGGGTGGGGCCACGCCTTTCATCCGTGTCTTCAGCTACGATACCGGCGCGCTGGTTCGCACCACCGGCGGCACCTCGGTTCAGTTTTCGCCAGACAGCACCTTGCTGGCGGTGGGCGAGCGCGCTGGCGAAACCGATATCGTGCGCATCGTGAGCGCTGCCGGGGCCGCGCTGCCGCCGCCGCTTGCGCTCGAACAATCTGCGCGGCTGCTTGGCTGGACGGACACCGCGTTCGTGGCGCTGGGGGCGGATCAGGGCGCAGCCTGGACGCCGGACGGCCTTCCGCTCAGCCGCTTCACCCATTCTGCCAGCCTCGCCAGCATCGGCCTGGCGGACAATACGCTCGTGCTCCAGCGCGGCAGTTATCTGGATGTGTGGGACATCACCACAGGCACGCTGCGGCACCAGATCAGCATTCCCAGTTCCCGCCTGGATTTTAAGCTGTCTGCCGATGCCAGCAGCATTTACGCCAGCTATTGGCCGCTGCCCACCGCCACGCCCTTCGCGCGGGTCCTCATGCCCACCCAACCGGCTTTCAGCGATCTCGAACCCACCCCCAGTTCATTTGAGGCGCTGTATAACTACAACCGCCAGC
>CAZQIJ010000439.1:0-4165 GCA_964592955.1 uncultured Anaerolineaceae bacterium | reverse complement strand
CGTGGGTACAACACTCACAATGTTGACGTGTTCCTGCACGATGGTGCGCCAGAAACCGGTGACCGAAAAGGCGCGGTTCAGCACTGTGGAACCGCCCACAAAGAGCGGCGTAATGAGCGTCACGACGATGCCGTTGACGTGGTGGATGGGCAGCACACACATGGTACGCTGGTTGCCGGTAATGCCCTGCCATTGTGCAATGCCCTGCGCATCGGCCAGCAGATTAGCCTGCGCCAGCACCACCCCTTTCGGCGCGCCCGTGGTGCCGCTGGTGTAGACCAGCAGCGCTTCATCGTCCAGTGTGGGGGTTGCTTCATTGACCCGTATAGCATCGTCGCTGGATTTCACTGGTGCGCCATCACCAAGATAAGTTGTCGGCAGGTTTTTCACCAGGGTATGGAAATGCGGGTAGCGTGCATCCGGTTCGCCACCGACCTGCACAATCACCCTGACGTTTGGCGCGCCCAGACCTTCGTCTGTGCCGTGAATGATAAGTTCAGCCCGCTCCAGATATTCAGGGCGTACCAGGCACACCACCGCTTCGCTGTTGCGCAGAATAAAGGCGATGCGCTGATCGTCTTCGGCCACGTTCTGCGGTGCGACACACGCCCCGATAATCCAGCAGGCGAAATAGATGAGGACGGTATCGGTATGGTTGTAACCTATGGTGGCCACCCGGTCTCCACGCCGCACACCCAGGTCGTCGTGGAGCAGGTTAGCCACCTGATGCACGCGCGCATTGAATTCGGAATACGTCAGTTGTTCGCGCTTGCCATCGCCGTCAATATAGATCAGGTACACCGCTTTCGGTGAGCATTTGGCATGCATAGAAAGCAGATGCCGTATGTTCAGGAACGGCACGCGGCGGCGTTGTGGAGGATTCCCCTGGTAGTGACGCGCAGTGTGGATGTTAGCTGCGGTCTGTGCATCGATGCCTGCTGCCGGTGCGGAATTCGGTTCGACACCCATCGAAAAGCCTTTCAACAAGTCTCTTTGTAAAGCGTATCACCAGCGCCTAATTATGCTGGCATGGGGTGGCGCTGTCAATTTTGGGAGGAGTACACCAGTGTGCGAAAACTTCCCCTCACCGGCAGCATCAGTTTTGCAGGTGAAGGGAAGCGCTCGATTTCGGTGATGCACGTTGTGCGGCGGGTTTACTCGGTAGACTTCAGCAGCGGAGCGCAGCACAGCACCAACTGTTTGGCCGCGCGCACTTCGTCCACGCGCTTCACGGGTGTGACGTGCGGGGCAGAAAGCAGCAGTTCGGGCGTGTCTTTGGCTTCCTGCGCGATCTGCTTCATCGCCTTGATGAACTCATCGAGTGTGTCCTTGGTTTCGGTCTCAGTGGGTTCTATCAGCAGCGCCTCGTGTACGATAAGGGGGAAGTAATTGGTTGGCGGGTGAATGCCGTAGTCCATGAGGCGTTTAGAAATATCCAGTGCATGGATATTCTCAGCGCCTTCGATGTGCCCTTCCATCACGAACTCGTGCCCACAGTAACGGTTATAGGGCACATGGTAGGTTCCGGCAAGCTGCGCGCGCACATAATTGGCGTTCAGCACCGCGTGGCGCGATACTTCGTTGAGGCCCTTGCCGCCGTATGCGCAGATATAGGCATAAGCGCGAACATGCATCCCAAAGTTGCCATGGAAAGCCTTCAGCTTGCCAATCGATTTGGGAGGCGTTACCAGCCCATAGAGCGGCGCATCTTCTTCGTCAGATGCGGGTTCAACCACATCCACCACCGGACCGGGCAGGAACGGCCTGAGCTTTTCATTGACACCCACCGCCCCGCTGCCCGGTCCACCGCCGCCGTGCGGGGTGGAGAAGGTCTTGTGCAGGTTATAGTGCATCACATCGAAACCCAGTTCACCCGGTTTGACGATGCCCATGAGCGCGTTCATATTGGCACCGTCCATATACATCAGGCCACCGCACTGATGCACCAGTTCAACAACTTCCACAATATGGTGTTCGAACAGCCCCAGCGTACTGGGGACTGTGATCATCATACCGGCGATCTGATCCGCTTCAGGGCCTGCACACACCCTGCGCAGCGCTTCCAGGTCAACATCACCGTTGGCATCCGAAGGCAGCTCGACTACGGTCATACCCGCCATCGTGACCGTTGCCGGGTTCGTGCCGTGTGCGCTGTTCGGGACGAGGATTTTGGTACGTTTGGTGTCGCCGCGATCCACATGATAGGCGCGAATCATCAGCAGCCCGGCAAATTCCCCTTGTGCCCCAGCCGCCGGAACAAGGCTCACTGCCGCAAACCCGCTGACCTCTGCCAGCCAGTTCTGAAGCGTAGCCATCAGCGCCAGCGCACCCTGCGCACCAGCTTGATCCGTCAGCGGGTGCAGCGCTGCGAAACCAGGGTAGCGCGCCACATCCTCGTTAATTTTGGGGTTGTATTTCATGGTGCAGGAGCCAAGCGGGTAGAAGCCCGTATCAATCGAATGATTGAGATGGCTGAGCCGCACAAAGTGCCGCACCACCTGAAGCTCGCCCACTTCAGGCATGTTCAGTTCATCGCGCAGCAGGTCGGCAGGCAGGGCAGTTTCGGGCACATCGCAGCCCGGCAAATTCACCCCAATGCGCCCCGGCGTACTGATCTCGTAGATTAGCTGCTCGGTCATGACAGTTTCCTCAGTTCTTCCACTAATGCATCAATCTCATCGCGGCTGTTCATCTCTGTCACCGCCATCAGCATGTGATTCTGCATGTGATAGTAGTCCAGGCCGAGGTCATACCCGCCGATGATGCCGGCTTCCAGCAGCGCAGCGTTGATCTCGCTGATCGAGCGGCGCGTCTTGACCACAAACTCGTTGAAGAAGGGACGGTCACGGTTGACAATGTAGCCAGGTAGCTTCTCAATCTGGTCAGCGGCATAATGCGCCTTGTGGTAATTCAGTTCGGCGACCTTGCGCAGCCCGTTCTTGCCCATCAGCGACATGTAAATACAGGCTGCCAGCGCCATCAGTCCCTGGTTAGTACAGATGTTACTGCTGGCTTTTTCGCGGCGGATATCCTGTTCGCGCGTGCGCAGCGTCATCACGAAGGCGCGGCGTCCATCCTGGTCAGTCGTTTCGCCCACGATGCGCCCCGCAATCTTGCGCACATATTCGGTACGGGTGGCGAAAAAGCCCAGGTAGGGGCCGCCAAACCCCAGGGGGATGCCCAACGGCTGCCCTTCGCCCACGACGATATCGGCTCCCAGTTCGCCGGGCGATTTGAACAGCGCCAGCGCCAGCGGGTTCACCACCATCACCAGCAGCGCACCCACCGCATGTACTTTCTGCGCGAGCAGTTTGAGGTCATCAATCTGACCAAAGAAGTTGGGATACGAGACGGCCAGCATGGCGGTGTTATCGTCCAGCATGTCGATCAGATCCGGGAGGGTGGCCTGGCCGCTGTCGCCCACAAAGCGGATGTTCCCGCCCTGGTGGTAGGTGCGCACCACGGCCCGGTACTGCGGGTTAATGGCGTGGCTGAGAATGACCTTGCTGCGCTTAAAGCGTGTGACTTCCATCGCCATCGTCACAGCTTCGGCCAGGCTGGTCGCGCCGTCATAGTGGCTGGCGTTGGCTGCATCCATCCCGGTGAGCGCCACCATCATGCTCTGGTACTCGAAAATCGCCTGCAGCGTGCCCTGGCTCACTTCAGGCTGATACGGCGTGTAGGCCGTGTAGAATTCGCCCCGCAGCAGCATATGGTTTACAGCAGACGGGATGAAGTGGTGATAGGCCCCTGCGCCGCGAAACAGGGCATATTCCCCGGCATGGTCGTTGGCTTCTGCCAGCGACTGCATTTCCGAGGCGATTTCCATTTCGCTCATCGCTTCGGGCAGGTTCAGTTTGGGGAAACGGTACGCGGCGGGCACCGCGTCAAACAGGTCTTCTATTGTCGTCACGCCAATCGCAGCAAGCATCTGCTGGCGCTCAACCTCAGTATGCGGAATGTAACTCATCGCAGAACTACTTTCACCTGAAGAATAGACTAACGGTTCGCACAAAACTCTGCATAGGCTGCGGAATCCAACAGGCCGGTAAGGTCGGCCTCGCCGTCCAGTTCCAGCTTCACAATCCACCCACTGCCATACGGATCCGAATTGATCGATTCCGGGCTGCTTTCCAGCGCGCTGTTGATTTCGATCACTTTGTCG
>CAZQIJ010000438.1:0-4169 GCA_964592955.1 uncultured Anaerolineaceae bacterium | reverse complement strand
CAGCTAGACCAAACCTCGCAGTCGGTCATTCTCTATGATCCGTCAGGGCGGCGCTCGATCTTCGTTGACCTCAAGGAGGTTCAGGAGCAGGCGTATCCGCCGGATCTTGTGAAAGAGGCGGCACAGAACTGCACGCTTGCGGTGTTATGCAACATCAACTTCACGCGGCCCATGCTGGCACGCGTGCGCCAGTGGGGCATTCCCATCGCCACCGATGTGCATACCATCGGGGATCTGCATGATTCCTATAATGCGGATTACATGCGCGCCGCCGACATCCTCTTTATGAGCCACGAGCGCCTGCCCTGTGCGCCGGAATCCTGGATTACGCAGCTCTGGGACACCTATTCTACCCCTGTGAGCGTTATCGGGATGGGCAGCGAGGGCGCGCTGCTGGCGCTCTATGAAGGCCGTGTCATCCGGCACGTGCCCGCCGTCCAAACACGTCCGGTCGTCAATACCATTGGGGCGGGCGATGCGCTGTTTTCCGGTTTTGTACACACCTACGCCGCAACCGGAGATCCACACCTGGCCATCGAGAAAGCCACCGTGTTTGCCTCCTACAAGATCGGTGTTACAGGCGCTGCGGATGGCTTCCTCACACACCCAGAGCTGGACGCGCTGCATCTGCGGCTTGTCCAGCAGGGGCAGTTTATATCCTCACGATAGGCAGTCCACATGCAACCGTATACCGATTCTGCGATATATTACGATCTGATTTACCACAACAAGGACTACGAAGGGGAGTGCCACACGCTGCGCAAGCGGATCGCGCAGCACATGGTACGCAGTGCAGTCACGCTGCTGGATGTAGCGTGCGGCACCGGTCAGCACATCGCCCACCTGCAGAAAGCCTTTCACTGTACGGGACTGGATCTTTCGCCAGGGCTGATCGCGGTCGCGCGGCAGCGGCTGCCAGATGTGCCGCTGCATGTGGGGGATATGTGCGCGTTTGACCTGGGCACCACGTTTGATGTGGTCACATGTCTGTTCAGTGCCATCGGCTACCTGAAGACGACAGAACGCCTGAACGAGGCCATTGTGACCATGGCGAGGCATGTCGCGGCGGGTGGTCTGCTTTTGGTTGAGCCTTGGCTCACACGCGAAGTCTACAGGGTTAATCACGTTTCTGGCGAACTGGTAGAGAAGCCGGGCATTCATTTGGCGCGTCTCAGCGTCAGCAAGCTGGAGGATGACCTTTCCGTGATTGACGTGCATCATCTGGTGGCCACCGCGCAGGGTGTGACACATTTCAGTGAATACCACGAACTGGCGATGTTCACCCAGGCGGATTTTGCCACCGCCTTCGGTTCTGCCGGGCTGCATCTGATTCATGATCCTGATGGGCTGACCGGGCGCGGACTTTATATCGGCGTGAAGCCTGAAGCGTGATTGCAACTTCAGGGCCGCAAATTGCGTAGTGGTCATGAGGATATTTTGCCAGGGTCTGTTGATGTTTGTGCCTGAGTGCGTATGGCCGCCAGGAATGTCAACAGAACTTAACCCTGCCAGCGCAGAATCGTCTGCTCAATTTGGAAATCTGTTCCACGCACCCTCGCGCGAAAGGCGCAAACGATGACTTCAGCACCGCAACGCACTGCCGTTCCGCGGCCTCAGCTTCCACTTCTGGTCGTGTCCATCTGTCTGGTCTTTCTGTCGATCAATGGGTTCATTGGCGGTGTGCTCATGCTGGCGGATCCTAACGGTTCACCGATGGGAATGCCGGTCTCCGATCTGGCGCGCACACCGTTCCAGAATTTCTTCATTCCCGGCCTGGCGCTGATCGTCATATGGGGCGGCGGCAGCCTGCTTACGCTGATTGGTCTGTGGCGGCGTCCGCAGGTGCCGCTGCTCAACCGCCTTGCAGGTTGGACTCGTGAGCACTGGTCATGGGCGCTTTCGGTGCTGCTCGGTATCGCGCTCTTCATCTGGTTAACTGTGCAGGTGTTTACGCTGCCGCAGATGGCCGTAATCCAGTACATTCTCTACGTGCTGGCGCTGCTCATCGCGGGTGTGCCGCTGCTGCCTGCCATGCGCCGTTACTACCACGTCTCGTAAAGCAGATCTGGGGTGAAGCGGGCCGCTGGCGAACGGCGATGTGCAGGGGCAGCAGCCTGTGTGCCGGTATGCTTCTGCTGATGACATCCCTGGCCCGCGCGCATCGGGGTGATTGTTGGCGCGGGCTGTGGGCATGCTAGGACTCGAACCTAGAACTTCCATCTTGTAAGGATGGCACTCTGCCAATTGAGTTACATACCCAGTGTGCATGCATTATAGGGCATCACGAAAGCCGCCGTCAAGCGCAGATCACGCACATCGCGCCATTGGCATAAGCCGCCGCGTGCGCTATGGCAAGCGATTCGACAGCGGCAGCACCGCGTCACGATGGAAGGCCAGCGTTACGGTTTCATCCAGCTTCAGCGGTATGCTTGTTCGAAAAGTCAGCGTGAGGCCGCTGTCATGATCGACGTGGATCTGGTAAGAGTCGCCTCTATACACGCACTGGCTCACCGTCCCGGTTACCTGCTGCATGTCTGCCCCGGCCCCGTTGTGACTGATGTTGCTGAACCCGTTTGGCGTCAGGCTGTTGGGATGGATCAGCAGCGCCTCGGCATCCTCGTCCACCTGAAAATCGCCAAGCGGTGTCGTAATGCGTGTCCGCTGCGTGGCGTCACGCTCAATAATCGGGACGATATTGGTCAGCCCCAGGAATTGCGCAGCGAAAATCGTTTGTGGGCGGTGATAAAGCGCGTGCGGGCTGCCCACCTGGTCTACCTGACCGGCATTCATAATCACAATACGGTCTGCAATTGCGAAGGCTTCTAACTGGTCATGGGTCACATAGATCGCGGTAAGCCCGGCGCGCCTGATGATGCTGCGCAGCTCCACAATCAACCGTTCTCGCAGCGCGGCGTCCAGCGATCCGAGCGGTTCATCCAGCAGCAGCAAACGCGGGTTCGGTGCCAGGCTTCGCGCCAGGGCAACGCGCTGCTTCTCTCCACCTGAAAGCTGCGCCACATCGCGGTTCCAGTAGCCTTCAAGGTTAACAAGTCTCAGCACCTCCAACGCACGCACCATGCGCTGCCGCGGCGGCATCCCCTGCATCCTCAGGCCAAATGCGACATTCTCTTCGACGTTCAGATGTGGGAAGAGCGCGAAATCCTGAAACATCAGGCCAAAACCGCGCGCATGGACGGGCACATGCAGCAAGGAATCACCCTTGAAGCGCACGTCGCCCGCAGCCGGTCGCTCCAACCCGGTGATGACCCGCAGCAGCGATGTCTTGCCGCATCCACTTGGCCCCAGCAGGCATACAATTTCGCCCTCGCTGACCGTCAGGTTGATTCCGCGCAGTACCTGCAACCTGCCGTATGAGAGCCGGATGTCGTGTATCTCCAGCATCAGAATTCCCCTATACCCGCCGTGCGCAAACGCTCGATCACGATGAAACTGGCTGCGCATACGGCCATCAGGATGACGCTCATGGCCACCGCCTGGCCGTAATGCACCGCGCCAGGCTGGCCCAGCAGTCGGTAGATGACGATGGGCATGGTCGGCGTATCCGGACGTGCCAGAAAGATCGACGCGCCAAACTCCCCCATACTGATGGTGAATGCGAATGTTGCCCCCACAATCAACCCTCTGCCAACGAGAGGAAGTTCGACCAGCCGCACCACCTGCCAGGGGGGCGCGCCCAGGATCTGCGCCGCTTCGCGCACATGGGGTGGGATGGCGCGCAAAGCAGGCAGCACGCTGCGCACCACAAACGGCAGCGCCACCAGGGTATGCGCCAGGGGGATCATCAGCAGCGAACTGCGCAGATTCAGCGGCGGTTCGTCGAGGGCGATCAGGAATCCCAGCCCCAGGGTAACTGCCGACGCCGCCAGGGGCAGCATGAAAAGCGCATCGAGCCAGCGCCCTGCGCGCCCCTTGATCAGATAGGCGGTCAGCGTCCCCAGGACGACTGCCAGCGCCGTCGTGATGACTGCAAAGAACAGTGAGTTGCCTACAGCCACAAGCGGCGGCGTGAACAGGATGGATCCACGCGGATTTTCGGACAGCCGCAGGTAGTTCTCTGGCGGCATCAGTGAGCGCGCCACCAGCGCGGCCAAAGGCGCGAACAGCAGTGTGACAATCACGATCAGGTTAACCCACACCACCACCCATTC
>CAZQIJ010000437.1:0-4170 GCA_964592955.1 uncultured Anaerolineaceae bacterium | reverse complement strand
GACCCGTACTTCCCAACCTGGATTGACACCGCCCAGCTTAACGCCTTCAACAAAGGATTACGTGCAGAGACCGTGGCAACGCTTCTGGATATTGCCTCGCAGTGTGACGGCGTCCGCTGCGACATGGCGATGCTGCTGCTCAACGACATCTTCAAGCAAACCTGGGTGGGACTGGTTCACGATTCCGTGCCGGAGGTCGATTTCTGGAAAGAAGTTATTCCTCAGGTCAAGGCACAGCATCCAGACTTTCTGTTTATGGCAGAGGTCTACTGGGATCTTGAATACACGCTGCTGAGCCAGGGGTTTGACGTGTGTTACGACAAAACGCTGTTTGACCGCCTCCACAACGACGATGTGGACGATGTGAAAACGCACCTGCTGGCCGATGTGCGCTATCAGGAACACATGGTGCGCTTCATCGAGAACCACGACGAACACCGTGCCGCCGAAGGGTTTGGGCTTGAGCGCAGCAAAGCAGGGGCCGTGCTCATTTGCACAGTACCGGGCATGGTGATGCTGCATGATGGCCAGTTCACCGGGCGCACAGTGAAGCTCCCCGTCCAGATCAATCGCGCACCAGCGGAAACCGAAAACAGCGAGCTGCGTGGCTTTTACCGCCGCCTTCTGGCAGAAATCCGGCACGACATCTATGCACGTGGCGAGTGGCAGTTGCTGCGCGTTGAGGGCGGCGCAATTCTGGCCTATGGGTGGCGTTTGGGGGACGACTATCGTCTGATTACGATTAACCTGCGCGCTAGGCGGGTGGACAGTGCGGTTGACCTCGCACCCTGGGGCGCAGGCTGGCAGTTGCATGAAATGCTGTGGGATGCCCCCTACGATCAGGTACACGACAGCCTGATCCCGGTCACGCTGGAAGCCTACGCTGCCCGTATTTTCCGCCTGGAACGGGTGAGCACTCCGCAGTCTGTGGAGCATGGTCTGGCGCGTTCATGACGATCCCCACCTCTGGGTCACGCCTGCGCTGGGTGCTGATCATCTGCGCGCTCAGCATGTTCCTCTGGCTTTCTCCAGAAGATCAGCAGGTGTGGCCCGTGGTGCTGTTGGCGGCAGCGGGTGTGTTGTCGGGTATGGCCTTCTGGGTTACGCGGCGTTTTGGCGGCCAGCACATAGGCCTGCGTTGGGTGCCGCTGTCGGCCAGCGTATTGGGTGCCATTGTGGGCGTTGGCATAAGCCTTACCGCCGCTCTGCTGATGCTGCTGAAGAACGTGCATCACAGCCACTTCTACCTGGACTATCCGCCAGGCCTGATTCTTGATGTGCTGGCGCTGTTCCCGGTCTGGTCGGCAGCGGGTGCCTTGCTGGGCCTGGCCGCCGTGCTGGTCTGGATGGCTTACCGCCGCTAGTCACGCATAAAAGACCCGCCCCTGGTGAGGTGAGCCAGTGTGTGGCAGGCTATGCGGGCGAAAACCGCTTCTGGTTAGGCGTCGTCTTTTTCGACGGGTGTCCGCGCGGATTCATCCAGACTCTTCGAGAATGGGATCTCTGCGATCAACAGGTTGCTGTTGCGGTCACGCTGGTGCAGGGCGATATCGACATCATCCCCGGCAACAGCCACATATTTCGAGATCACAGCCAGAATTTCCTCTTTCATCGCCTTCAGTTTGTCTGCTGGGAGGTTGATGCGGTCATGAACGAGCACAAACTGCAAACGCTGTTTGGCGGTATTGGCGCTGGTTTCCCTGCCCCTTCCTAGCATTCGATCGAATAAGTTTGACATGCGTTAACCCCTAATCCTGACCACCGGAAATGAAACGCGCGAGGCGCTGGAAAAAGTTCCCCGAGGATTCCAACTGCATGAACGGGACCTGTTCGCCGAGCAAGCGACGCGCGATATTCATATAAGCCTGACCTGCGCGCGAATTATCGTTGAGGGTCACTGGGATACCGCTGTTAGAAGCCGGTACGACGGTTTCGTCTTCTGGGATGATCCCGATGAGTTTGATGGCGAGGATGTCGGTCACATCGTCTGCCGAAAGCATATCGCCGCGTTTGACCATTTCGATCTTCACACGGTTGAGAATTAACTGTGCCGGGCCCTTGTTTTCTGCTTCGATAAGCCCGATGATGCGATCTGCATCACGCACAGCAGACACCTCTGGATTGGTGACGATCAGTACTTCGTCGGCAGGGGCCACAGCGTTGCGGAACCCGCGTTCGATACCGGCTGGCGAGTCGATCAGAATAAAGTCCTGATCCTTGCGCAGCTCGTCAGTAATCTGAATCATGTCTGCCGGGCTGACGGCAGTCTTGTCACGCGTTTGGGCAGCCGGGATCAGGTACAGTTCCGGAAACTGCTTGTGCTTAATCATGGCCTGTTTGAGCTTTGTGCGCCCTTCAACCAGATCCACCAGGTCATACACGATGCGGTTTTCAAGCCCCATAATCACATCGAGATTGCGCAGGCCGATATCCGAATCGATGACCACCACTTTTTTCCCCAGTTTTGCCAGCGCAATACCGAGATTGGCGGTCGTGGTTGTTTTGCCAACGCCCCCCTTGCCAGACGTGATCGTAACGACTTTGCCTCCCATAGGCTTCCTTTCAGACACTGTCAGCGACTCCAGGTTTCAATAATGATTTGCTGGCCACGCACCAAAGCAACTTCGGGCTGGTGCTGGCGGCGGTTATCACGGGTGATCGTGGCATTAAAACCTGCGATCCGAAGCTGCGTTGGAATCATATCCAGCGCGCACACCACAGCTTCTTCGTCGCCGTTGGCCCCTGCATGGACGTTGCCCCGCAGCACGCCCCACACGATAACATCCCCGCCTGCCACAATCTCTGCGCCGGGGTTTACATCGCCATAAACCACCACGTGCCCGGCGCTGCTGATGATGCGCCCTGAGCGCAGTGTGCGCCGGATCATTACACCCACCAGGCCCTCTTCTTCAGGGTTGATGGGCGCGTTGTCGGCCTGAGTACGGGTGGGCTGGGCAGCGGGCGCGTGTGCAATGCGCAGATCCAAGGCATTGGCAGCGTCCAGTGTGGTCGCGCTTTGGCTGGAGACCGCCGCCAGCGCCAATCCCCTGCGCTCCAGCAGCGCCTTCAGCGACCCAAGCGCATATTTCGGAACGGGACGCTCTCCCAGTTCAATGGTGATCTTTGCACCGGCGAAAAAAGCGCTCTGCTGATCAATTCTTGACGCCAGATCGGCGGTGATGACCTGCCAATCCTCTGTTTCGTCAAGGGCGATCAGCAGTCCATCCTTGATACCTTTTATTGTCACAGTTTCGCCGCGCATAGGCTCCGCCGTTTCATGCACTGGGTGAGATAGCACAACTATACAGGGTTTTTTGAGGTTGCGCTAATGTCCCGGTTGTACCGCCGTCTGCTGGCACGGTTACCCCTGCATCCTGGTCAGCGCACCGCGATGTTCAGCAGCAGCAGCACGGGCAGTGCCACATAGGCTACGGGGGCCAGCCAGCGCACCGCCCGAACACTTGTGAAACTTTTTTCCAGCCACTGGCTGAACGCGTAGATGGCGTAGGTCATCCACATGACCTGAATCATGTACAGCGGCAGCAGCAGCGTGATCCGGTTCTGCCCAAAATAGACAAGGCCAAATACGAAAAAGGTGCTGTAGGCCAGCATCAGTACCACGCCAAGCACCGGATACCAGCGCGAAAGGCGCGTCATGCCGATGACAGCCAGGCCCAGGCCCAGAATGGTATACTGCTGCGTGATCAGCGTAAGCATGTTGACCCAGCGCAGGGGATCGTGCCAGCCAGAGGCGATCAGATACGGGAGTTCCAGGCTGGCGCTGGAACGGTATGCCCAGATGACCGGATCATAATATTCGATAAATATTCCGTAGATGCCCAGCAGTCCTATGCCGCCCAGGCCGGCCCAGTACCACCAGCGCAGGCGTGTTTTGACCTGCGATAAGCCCAGGGCAACCGCTGGAATGAACAACGCGAACAATGGATCATTGACGACACCGACGGCCAGAACCAGCAGAATGGCCGCACGGTAGCGCGCCCGCAGGGTGGCTGGCGGCGCTTCTTCCGGGCGGGGATTGGTGATGAGGAGTGCCGTAACTACCAGATAGAGCAGCCAGGCGGAAAGCAGCCCCGTGAGCCGCAGGCTGCGCGCCTGCCCAAACTGGCTGAAGAACACAACAGAAAAGACCACCAACGCAAGAACCAGCGC
>CAZQIJ010000436.1:0-4184 GCA_964592955.1 uncultured Anaerolineaceae bacterium | reverse complement strand
GAACGGCGGCTTCGAAGCGTCCGCCACGCCCAACCAGCCGCTCAACTGGAACGCCGCGAACACGTCGAAGGACCGCATCAAGTGCGATACCACGCCGGGACAGTTCGCGTTCAGGGGCGCGTGCGCTTACCGTTTCCAGGGTCGCACCAACGAAGACGCCCGCCTCAACCAGCTCCCGGACCTGACCGGACGCGACTTCGCATCGGGCGATACGCTGGCCGGCAGCGTCATGTATCGCACCAACGACGTTGCGCCGCGCCTGCGTCTGCGCATCAAAGTTTTCTACACAGACACGGCATTGGGAATCGTCAAGTCCAACAACGTGATCACCATCCTCGCGCCGAGCTACGTGCGTTTCGACGCCACAGCGCTCACGCTGACCGCTGGTGAGCTTACGAAGATCAAGTTCCAGTTCTGGAATCGCGCTACGACGGGCAAGACCTACATCGACGACGCCAGCCTCATCTTAACGTCGGCGACGCGCTAAGCTTCATTTGGGTGAAAATCCCGCCTGAACTGCAAGCTCCCCGCCTTTAGCGGGGAGTCGTTGTCTCCTCTTTGGGGGGCGGGCACTCGTCCCGCTCCCCGCTTCTCCCGCTGCAAAGTCAGTGGACTCAGGTTGAGCCATTGGCCGAACGACATCGGGCAGCCTGGCGAAATCTGCCGGATGCCCGATGCATGTCACGCGTTGTCGGGGCGTGATCGATCGCCCCCGCCGTCCATTCGTTGGGGGCACGATGCATGGTGCCCGCCATCACGTCAGCGTAAGTATCACCGTCGTGCCTTCACCCGGTGCGCTGACGATCTCCATCGTACCGCCGAGGATCACCAGGATGCGCCGCACCAGCGCCAGCCCCAGGCCCGTCCCCTGCACATCCCCCACGTTCTGCGCCCTGAAGAACGGTTCACCCACCTGCGCCAGGTCTGCGGGCGGGATGCCAATGCCCTCGTCCGCGATGCGCACCGTCACCGCATCCGGCGCGAACGCCACATGCAGCGTCACCGGCGTCTCTGGCGACGAGTACTTGAGGGCATTCGTCAGGATGTTGCTGAGGACGTGCGCCATCAGATCACGGTCGAGCGCGATGAGGCGCGGCGCGCCGCTGCTGGTCACCGTAACGGTGCGCCCGGCATGGGGATGCAGCGCCAGTGCAGACTGCTGCTCCGCCAGCGCCAGCAGATCGACCGGGACGCGGCGCGGCTGTGGCGCGGCGCTTTCCAGGCGGCCAAAGGTGAGTGTATCTTCCATGATGCCGCGCATATGCTGCGCCTGGCCGAGGATGCGCGCCAGGT
The DNA here is from genome assembly GCA_964592955.1 of uncultured Anaerolineaceae bacterium. Taxonomy (GTDB): domain Bacteria; phylum Chloroflexota; class Anaerolineae; order Aggregatilineales; family Phototrophicaceae; genus CAZQIJ01. Next base: position 2,891 of record CAZQIJ010000436.1, on the reverse strand, counting down.
ACGTCTGCCGTTTCTCATAATCCATGCGCGCGTCGTGGCGGTCGAGCAGCTCCGCCGAGGTCATGATGACGGCCAGCGGGTTGCGCAGTTCGTGCGAGATCATCGCCATCAGCCGCATCTTAAGCTGGTTCAGGCTCCGCTCTGATTCCAGCGCCCGGTTCAGGTCTGCGGTGCGCTGCGCCACACGCGCTTCCAGTTCGGCGCGGTGGGCGCGGGCTTGTTCGGCCAGATCCAGCGTGTGGCACGATGCCGCCAGGTGGGCCGCAACCTCGCGCAGCGCGTCGCGTTCGGCGGGAACAAGCGGCGTCCCGCGTGGCATGGTCATAATCAGCACCCCGGCGAGGTCTGCCCCCACCCGCAGCGCGGCGGCACAGCGCAGCGTTTCCACCGGGTCGGCTTCCGGGTCGCCGGGGTCTGCCGTCTCGCTGTCCATGAAGAGGTCTTCGATGAGGTCTTCGCCGGTATCCGCCAGGCGTGCGCGCGCCTGCGGCCACTGGGCCGGGGGATCGGTCATCGCCAGCAGCGTGCCTTGCGCGCCCGCACCCGCATACCGCCACAGGGCATAGCTGCGCGCACCCAGCAGCGCACCCAGGCGGTGGAGCGCGGCGGCGGTGATTTCGGTCATGGGGCGCGCGTCCAGCGTGTGGCGCGTGATGCTGTAGAGGATTTCGAGGTGCGCGTTCTGAAACTGGCGCTGGCGGTAGAGGCGCGCGTTCTGCGCGGCGATGGCGGCATAGGGCGCGATGGCTTCTGCAAAGCGCAGGTGCTCGTCGGTGTAGGCATGGGGGCGAAAGCTCATCACCTGAATCACGCCCGTCACGCGGCCTTCCAGCTTCACCGGGACGATGAGCAGCGCGCGCGTTTCGTCGGTGCCGTCTTCTGGCGTATCTTCTATGCGCGTTACCTCGCCGTCATCGTAATAATAGCCGTCGCGCCGGCCAGCGGTGTGCTGGCGGAAGTCGCCAATGCGCAAAGACTTGCCCGTGCGGATGGCGTAGCCCTGGGTGCCCACGGCCTGCGGCGGCGCGGTGTCGTCGAAGGGCAGCGGCGGCAGCAGGCTGGTATCGACCACCTGCCCCTCGTGATACACATATTCGGCGCGCACATAGCCTTCTGCGCCGTCATAGCTGGAGATCACGAAGCTGTCGCAGTCCATGAGGCCGGCAATGGCCCGATGCACGGCCTGGTGCATGGCGTCGTGATCCAGCGAGCCGGTGATGCTGACCCCCGCCGCGTGAATGGCCTTCATCTCGTTCACGCGCGCGGTGAGCTTGCTGGTGAGCTGCGTGACGCTGTAGAAGCTGTACACCCGGTTCTGCGTGCTGTTGAGGAATCCGAGCGCCTGCTGCCGCGTGACCTGCGGGAACTGTGCCAGAAAATCGTCTACGGTGCCGCCGCCGGTCAGCACGTGCACCAGATCCGTTACCGAGACGTTTGTGCCGTAGAACAGCGGTGGGAAGTGCTCGCCCTCAGGGTTGGTGATGAGCAGGGGATGCCGGGCCATGGGTTACGTTCACTTTCAGGCAGCGTGTAAAGGGAACTGTTCAGCAATGCGTGCTTGCGTTGAAGAAATAGCTGTGCGATCATAAGTGTAGGCGCGGTGCGAGATGTGAAAATCCCGCTGCGACTCTGCTTCACATTGTAACACACACAGGGGCATCTGTGTGCTGCCGAAGCGCCAGGCGCGTGGACGGCAGAAGCCCCGGCCATCCGGCGTTGGGGAAGATGCCGCCGAAAGAAGACACCACATCACATCTTGTTGCAGTGCTAGGGGAGAACTATCGATTATGCCTCGTCTCATCCGTTCATTATTGCTGTGCTTTATCCTCACTGGTTTCTCGCTCATGCCCGTCCTGGCACAATCCAGCACCCTCTTCACCGATGCAGGCGTTACACGCGGCGCGGTGACTGTGGGACAACCCATCGGCACGCAGACGACCACGCTCGTCCGCGTGAATTTTGGCGCACTCGCGCCCGCTGCGGCCTTCCAGATGCAGGGCGCGGTGCCGGGCGGCCACGAGCTGCGGCTGCCGCTGGCACAGGACGCCATCCTCACCGCCCACAACCTGCGCATCGAGGCGCGGCCTTCTGGCGAACCCGGCTATGTGTGGGTGGGCGAGATCGCGGGCTATCCCGGCTCGCGCGCTGTGCTGATGGTGGCGGGCGAACGCCTGTATGGGCGCGTCACTTACGATGGGCGCGCCTTCGCCATCTACCCGGCGCAGGACGGGCTGACCGCCATCAGCGCGGTGAATCCCGCCGCCGAAGCATCTGGCAGCGCCGCCACCGATGCCGTTATGCCGCCCGCGCCCGCTGCCGGTGCCCTGCCCCTGCCGCTGGCAGAGGCCGCGCCGCGCACCACCGGTCAGATTATCGACGTGCTGGCGGTCTATTCGCCCCGCGCGCGCCAGTATTACGATGAGTTTTACGGCGATGAGACGTATGTCGAAGCGATGATCGATTTCTCGCTGGCCAACACCAACGCCGCCTATGCCGACAGCGGTGTGCTTCAGCGCGTGCGCCTCGTCCACACGGCGGAAGTCAGCTATACCGAGCAGCCCGGCGACAAAAGCAGCGAATTTCTGGGCCATGTTACCTGGAAGGTGGGCCACCCGGATGACCCCAGCGGCCTGCTGGATAACGTCCACGGCCTGCGCAACGATTATGGCGCGGATCTCGTGATGTTCGTTCATAATACTAACGGCGAAGAGGATGCGTGCGGGCGCGCCTGGCTGACGACGGCCTACGGCGCAGACGCCCTCTATGGCTTCAGCGTCATCGAGGATTACTGCCTTTTTGGAGAAACCGTCGCGCATGAACTGGGGCACAACATGGGCGGCAACCATGACCGCGCCAACGCCAGTCTTGCTGAAGAGTGGGCGGTGTACCCT
>CAZQIJ010000435.1:0-4192 GCA_964592955.1 uncultured Anaerolineaceae bacterium | reverse complement strand
GGTCAGGTAGGCGCGAATGGTGGGATCATGGCGTGCGATGCGTTCCAGGTAGGCGCGCGTGAGGTCAAGCGAGGAGACTTCGCGGGCGTCCAGCAGGCGCAGCGCTTCGGTCAGCGTGAGGGTCGATACGTCAAGCATGGTCATTATCCTGGTACAAGCGGGCGCAAGTCTGGTGCAGTTAAGCCGGGATAGTATAGCACAAAGCGGCGTCTCGCCTGCGCGACAATATATCCCAAAATATCCCAAGTTGGGAAACAGTTTGCGCGGTGTTTGTGGATCGCAGCGCCGGTTTCAGTGAATCACGGAGTCGTTATGATTGCCCCTTACCCCTAAATCCCCTCTCCCAAGTGAACGGGGCGAGGGGACTTTGGCACCCTTCTCCCCGCCTGCGTGGGCGGGGGATGAGGGGTGCTTTCGTGATTCACCGAGGTTAGTAGCCGAATGAGGGGACACTGAGCGCAAACATCATCGAGAGCAGCGCCACGAGCGTGGGCAGCAGCAGCGCCACGAGGAAGACACGGCTGTCGCTGCGCAGGTGCATATAGAAGGCCACAACCAGCAGGGCTTTCATGAGGGCGATGACCATCAGCAGGAAGATGCGCAGCGCGCCCGGCGGAAAGCCAGAGATCCCCACCTCGATGAGCGTGAGCGCGCCCAAAGCCAGAAAGATGCCGGTATAGACCGGGAACGGAAAGTGCCGCCCCATAAAGGTAAAGTCGTTGGCCAGTTCGATGTGGGCGTGCGCTTCCTGCGGCGTTTCTGGCAGGGTGCCCAGCGCTTCGATCCCCTTCTGGATGCCGGTCACGGCTGCGTCCCAGCCCTGGGCAGCGGGGCCTTCGCTGGCTTGTTCGGAGGCGGCCAGCGCGCCTACCACCGCTTCTTCGACTATGTTGGGATCGCGCCCGGTCTCTATGCGCTCCGCCAGCGCGTCTGCCTGCCCTGCCGGGTATTCGTCTGGGCGGGGAACGGACTGTGCGACTTCTTTGATTTCGCCTTCGGTGGGCGTATTGGTCTGTTCGTCAGTCATTGTGGCGCTCCGCTTCGCTAAACCAGGTAAATGAGGGTGAACAGGATAATCCACACGACATCGACGAAGTGCCAGTACAGGCCAAACACTTCCACGCCCACATGCCGCTGGGCGCTGTAGCCGCCGCGCTGTGCGTTGCGGATCACCAGCAGGCACCACACCACCCCGGCAAAGACATGGATGCCGTGAAAGAACGTGGGCGTATAGAAGCGCATCCCGAAATCGTTGCCGTCCAGCGTAATGCCCAGGTGCGCCAGTTCGCTGTATTCGATGTACTGGCCGATCATAAAGATTACGCCGAGCGCCGCGGTGAGCATAAACCAGCGGATAAGCCCGCTTTGGCTGCCAAGCTGGATCTGGCGCAGACCCATGACCATCGCCCAACTGCTCATGAGCAGCAGAAAGGTGTTGGCGGTGACCAGCAGAATGCCGCCGGTGCCCAGGCTGGCATGGATTTCGTGGACGGTTTCGGGATTGTTGAAGCGGAAGATGGCATAGGCCCCGATGAAGACGGAAAAGATCACGACTTCTGAAGCCAGGTAGAGCCACATGGCGAACTTATAGTTATCGACGCGGCGCGCCTCTTCGTGGGCGTGCTGCACGCTGGGCGAACCGCTGTGAACGTGATGAACACTCGCATCAGCCATAAAACGTATCCCCTCTTATGAAATTACTTCTGGCCGAGGCCAGCGGGCAGGCCGCGCAGCTTGCGGGCAGCCCAGCGCGCGCCACCGCCCACGATCTTCCCCACAAAGCGCGGGTGAAAGAGGATGGCGGTGAAGAGCACAGCGTTGACCAGTGAAAGCAGCGTGAGCAGCCAGCGTGGTTCTGGCAGCACCAGGCCAATGGCGACGAAAAAGAACACGATAAACAGCAGCGCTGCCACAAGCAGTTCAAGCGCCAGGCGGCCAGCGCGCTGAAGCGTCGTGCGTTCCGGGGCGACGGCACTGGCCGGCACGCTGCCAGCGGGCAAGGTGGCCAGGGAGGGCGTGGCTTTGGCCTGCGCCACCTGCAGCGACAACGTGTAGAACATCCAGCCTATGCCGCCAGCGATGAGGCCGAGCAGCGCCAGCAGCACGACGACGACCAGGATAAACATCACGAATTCGCTGACGACGAGTGAGGTATCGCCAAGCGCGAGGGTGAAGAAGCCGATATCGGTGGCGCTGGCCAGCGGATCGCGCGTGACGCGCAGCGCGAAGCCATCTGGCAGCGTGGCGAAGCCGAAGAAGGCGACCACAGCGACGATGACCCAGAAGACCACCTGCCACATTTCGCGGCTAAGGGTGAGGATGGGCGAGGCCGGTTCGTCGTCATGCGGGTGCAGCGCGGCGGCCTGATCTGCCGGGATGATTTCGAACTCTTCCGGCGCTTCAATATGATGCTCGCTGAGCCTGGGGTTAAAGGCACCGATGCCCCACAGGAAAAAGACTGCGGCGATCAGGCCACCCATAACCAGGCCAAGCTGAGCATCCCATACCGGGTCCATGCTCTGCAGGGCACGAAGCAGGATGACGAGCGCGGCACCCAGCAGGAAACCGGCTATTCCCATCGGTACGGCGCGGGGTAATCCAGGTTGCATAAACCGCTCCTTCGTAAAAGCCGCCAGCCCCGGCGACCGGGCCGCTGCTGGTGGCGCTAAATCCAGTAAAGAACACTATAAAACATCATCCAGGCGATGACGACAAAATACCACAGTTTCGCCCCGGCCTCCACCTCCCACGCGTCGTGGCTGCCATAGGCCCCACCCTGCGCCTTACGCAGGACGTTGGCCATGTAGAGGCCGATCACCAGCGCGTGAAACCCATGAAAGGCCGTCATCACCCGGAAGATGGTGTTAAACTGCGTGGCGGGGCCGGTTTCGGTCTGCCCCAGAATGGTCAGCGTCAGTTCTGGCACAGGCGGCAGCGCCAGCCACTCGTAGGCCATGACCGCCACAAACACCCCGCCCAAAATGAGCGCTGCACGCCATTGTACCAGATACGCGCCGCGCTGATCACCCTGAATGGCGTGGTGCGCACGCTGCACCAGCCAGCCGCTGAGGATCAGGCCGAGCGTGGCCAGGGTGGGCAGAGCGCGTTCCAGCGGCTGGACGCCCGGCGGCGGCCAGGTGGGGGCGCTGTAGCGGAGCTGCCAGTTCACGATAATGAGACAAACGAACGCCATAATCCACGAAATCTGAAAGAGCGCAACGCCGGTGCGTTTGTTCCTGAGGGCAACTTCTGCCTCGCGCAGGCGGCGCTGTTCGCTTATGGTTTGCTGAAGCATAGACGATATCCTGTACAACTTACGATAAGCCTGAGAGACAATACCGGTAAAAACGTCAGGGTTCTGGGGCGCTGCCCGCGTGACTCTGTTAGGGCATCCTGCTGCGAAGCGCCTGCGGGAACAGGATTAGATGGCAGGTGTAAGGGGGGCTGCCCCTTTCACCCCGGCAGGGTGCAAAGCCCCCTGCACCCCGTTCTTAGCATCCTGCTGCGAAGCGCCTGCGGGAACAGGATTAGATGGCAGGTGTAAGGGGGGCTGCCCCTTTCACCCCGGCAGGGTGCAAAGCCCCCTGCACCCCGTTCTTAGCATCCTGCTGCGAAGCGCCTGCGGGAACAGGATTAGATGGCAGGTGTCAGGGGCGCTGCCCCTTTCACCCCGGCAGGGTGCAAAGCCCCCTGCGCCCCGTTCTTAGCATCCTGCTGCGGGACCCGTACCGTAGGGGCGCATCGCGATACACCCCTACGTCATGCGCCGCGCGGTACTAGTCGCCACTGGGGGCGGGCGCGGCCTTGCCGGTGTGTGACCCGCTTTCGACCATGTTGGTGGTGGTCGGCATCACGAAGCGCTGTTCCATCATTTGCAGGTATTCCTGCGAGGCTTCGGTGCCATAGCCATAGGGATCTTCAAACGGGATCGGATCGCCCGCGAAATTGTAGGCAGGCGGTGGCGAGGTCGTCTGCCATTCCAGCGTCAGGGCGCGCCAGGGATTCGGCCCGGCGACCTTGCCGCGATAGATGCTCCACACCATGTTATACAGGATGATGAGCGTTGAAATGCCGAGGATGAACCCGGCGATACTGACGACGATGTTGAGCGCCTGGAATTCTGGCGCGTAAACCGCCACGCGGCGCGGCATCCCCAGCATGCCCAGCAGGTGCATGGGGAAGAAGGTGAAGA